>DATLKH010000285.1:0-1732 GCA_035538475.1 Candidatus Dormiibacterota bacterium
AGGTCGCCCAGGCCGAGGATGCGGCCGCCGTCGGTGACGATGTTGCGGAACGCGGTGTGCCGGAGCGCACCGCGAAAGCCCGAATGAGCCTCGACCGGCAGCCTGATCGGATCCATCGGCGCTAGAGACTAACGTCCGAAACTCAAGTTGAATGCGCGGTAGAGGGATTCCCACTCTGGCAGATTGAGTGTTTGTGGCCGCCGAGCAGCATCGATTCCGAGCTCGGTGAGACGCGTTGCGGCCTCGGTGCTCGGGATTCCGGTGAGGCGGCCCACGACTCCGCCGAGCTGCTTCCGCCTGAACTGAAAGACCGATTCGACGAACCGAAAGAAACGGTCCATGTCATCCACGTCGACCGCAGGTTTTTCACGCACGTCGAGACGAACCAAAGCCGAATCGACCGCCGGCGCCGGCTCGAACACCGAAGCCGGGATGGTGAAGATCAGACGTGCTTCGGCGTACACCTGGACCGCCACGGTTGCGAGGCTTGCGCCGGTTGTGGCGACCCACCGGTCGGCGACTTCCTTCTGCACCACAAGCGACAGCCTGCGCGGTCTAGGCGGATGGTCGAGGAGCTTGCGGATGAGCGCGCCGGTCAGGTTGTAGGGGATGTTGCCGGCGACGATCTCACCGCCGTCAGGAAACGCATGCGCGATATCGAAGTGCAGGATGTCGCCCTCGACGATCTCGACATTTGCGCTGCCGCTGAGCACCTCGCGCAGGATTGGCAGCATCCGCCGGTCGAGCTCGACCGCGACGAGACGCTTGCATTTCGGCGCGAGGGAGACGGTCAGGGCGCCGGCGCCGGCTCCGACTTCGAGAACATCGTCCGCGAACTCGATCGCCGCGGCTTCGGAAATCGCATCACGGATTTTCGGATCGATCAGAAAGTTTTGGCCCAGGCGGTGCCGAAGTTCGATGTGATGACGGCGAAGCAGCGCCTCGAGCTGGCGTGAGTCGGCCGGGTCGATCAAGCGAACTGCCGGATCGTCGCGACTATCCATGTTTCTCGCGTCCCAAATTGTCGGATCGTCGCGACGATCCGTGATTGGGACGGCGTCACTTCATCTTTTTGAAGACCGCATACGCGTTCGCGCGTTCTTGCTCGGCCAGCGCTTCCATGGTGACGCCGCGCAGCTCGGCCACGACCTCTGCCGTGTCGCCGAGGTAAGCCGGGCGGTTGGGCACCCCCATCCTCTTCTGCGCGTTGCCGTACGGCGAGTCCGTTTCCAGAAGAAGCCGATCCGCCGGGCACTTCTTGACCACCTCGCGGAGATCGTTGCGGCTCGGGCGGGTGATCACTCCCGCAAACGAGATGTGGAATCCGGCGTCGATGAATTGAACGGCCCAATCCCAATCGAGAGTGAAGTAGTGCATCACCCCACGCAGCCGCGGATAACGTGAAATCACCTCGAGCAGCTCGCGTTCGGCCCCGCGATTGTGCACGGAGACGGGCAGGTCGAGCTCCGCCGCCAGCGCAAACATCGCATCCAGGACGTCGAGCTGCTGCTGCCGCGGTGGGCCACCTGGGTGCTCGAAATCGAGGCCGATCTCACCGATGGCGACCGCGTTGGGGTCAGCAGCCAGATCGCGCATCGCGTCGACGTCCGGCTCGCTCACCTCGAGCGGGTGATGGCCGATCCCGGCCCACAGCTCTTCACAGCTGCTCGCGACGGTTACGCCGCTGCGGCTGCGATCGAGGTCGACCCCCATGGTGATCATGCGAGAGATC
>DATLKH010000286.1:0-14009 GCA_035538475.1 Candidatus Dormiibacterota bacterium
TGCGATAGGTGGAGACAAGGAGCGCGGATACAGGTTCGAAGGGATTGCTCCGCGCGGCGAGATCGAGGTCACTTACACCACCGACGCGAATGGCGTCTCGATCGAGGCGCGCGCCTTGTGGCTGATGAGCGGTTACACGGAAGTTGGAATCCTGAACGAGCAGTCGGCGCTGTTCGACGACTTCGCCGCAGACGGTCAGCCCACGCTGACCGGAAAGGATTTCGGGAACTGGGTTCCCGTCACCGGAAGCTGGGCGCGGCTCAGGTCGCAAAGCCTCGGCCTCGAATGGTCGGTGCCGGCGCTGCCCGCAGCCCAGCTGCATGCGGGTCGCGAGCTCATACCACCTGACTTCGACTGGGCGGGACTCGATTACCTGTTCGAAGGACCGTTCACATCCGCCGGATACCACATCAGCTTGCAGGAGGCGAAGTGATGGAACGCGCCGACGTGGTTCTCGTCTATCCGCAGCGCGCGCCGAAGCAGGGCCGCCACTGGATCATGCCGTCCCTTGGGCTCATGTACCTCAGCGCATCACTCCGCCACGGCGGCTATTCGGTGCGCCACATCGATCACACATTCCGAGAGCGCGCGGACGTCCTCGAAGAGATAGACCGATTGAAACCTGCGGTGATCGGGATCTACTGCATGATCACCATGCAGGATGAAGCGCTTTCACTTGCCGCTCAGGTACGCGGCCGCGCGCTGACCGTCGTCGGCGGACCGTACCCGTCGGGCGAGCCGGAAACCTTCGTCGATGACTTCGATCTGGTCGCGGTCGGCGAGGGCGAGGAGACGATCGTCTCGATCATGCGCCACCTCCATGACCGTTCCTGGGATGAGATCCCTGGGCTGGTGTTCAAGCGCAACGGAGAGATCGTCAAGACCATCGCGCGGACCCGCCTGAAGGACATGTCCGATCTGCCGCTCCCATATCGCGGCGATATTCCCAATCGCGAGTACATCGAGTATTGGTGCAAGCACTGGAGTGACGCGACGACGCCGTTGATGGCGACACGAGGCTGCCCGTTTCGATGCGACTTCTGCCACAAAGCCGTGTTCGGAGATCTCTTCAGCGCACGACCGGTCGAATCGGTCGTGGCCGAGATGCGACAGATCGCGGAGCTTGGATACGACCACGTCTGGATGTCCGACGATCTCTTCACGCTCAACTACAAGCGGACGATGGAGCTGGCGAAGGCGATCGAAGAGGCCCACCTTCCGTTGACCTGGGAATGCTTGAGCCGCGTCACGCACGTGGACCGCGCTCTTTTCGATCAGATGCATCGTGCGGGATGCAAGCGAATTTTCTTCGGCATCGAGTCGGGCGATGAGCGTGTGCTCAAGGAGATGAAGAAAGGAATCACGCCCGATCAGGCGCGCGCCGCCGTTGAAGCCTGTGTCGCGGCCGGCATCAAGGCTGCCGGTTTCTTCATGGTCGGATACATCGGCGAAACCACCGATTCACTGATCAAGAGCATCAATTTCTCGAGCAGCCTTCCGCTCGATTACGTGAGCTACACGATCGCCTATCCACTCCCAGGCACCGGTTTCTATGAACGGGTGCGCGAGCGGCGGCTCCACGGCGAGTGGCACAAAGTCCGCCACAACCGCCTGCTCTTCAACACCGATTTCTCGGAGAACAAGCTGCGCGCCGCGATTTTGAAAGGAGCGATTCAGCACAAGCTCAACAAGCTGCACATGCGACCGGCAGCGAGAGCGTTCCAGCTGGCCACCGATTCCATGTTGCGCGCCCTCAAATAGCCACCATCATGCCGCTAGGGTTGACGTCGGTGGTCGCGAGATGAGCGAGGCCTGGCCGAGCCTCTTTCGCATCGTGGTCGGGCTCTACTGGCTCTATTTCGCGAGCCAGAAGTGGCAGGGAGTCGGCTGGATGCGGCCGGTGATGGTCTCGATGGCGCGCGACAACCCGATTCCGGGGCTCCATGAATTCTTGACCTCGTTCGTGGTCCCGAACTGGCTGCCTTTCGCGCTGGCCCAGGCCGCCGGCGAGACCGCCGTCGCCGTATTCCTGATCTTGGGGCTCGCGACGCGTTGGGCGGCAGTGCTGGGATTCCTGCTTGCGTCGGGCCTCGCTTTGACAGTGGCGTTCGCCCTCAACGACGACGGATTCCGCTGGCTCTACTACCTGGGCGTGCTGGTCAACGGGCAGGTCATAGTGTCGGGACCCGGCCCCTTTGCGCTGGGCCGCTTCTCTTGGGTGCCGGCGTGGTTACGCTAATGCCGTGGGCATAGACGCCGAGGGATACGGATTTCCGGAGCACCAACGCACGCTGAGCCGGTTGATGGATGACATTCGCGTGCTTTCGCCGGCCGGTGTCGAGCGCGCCGCCCAAGGATGGGACCGCCACGCGCGATTGGGCGGAACGGACACCATCCATGACGCTGAGAAGGCGGCGCTGCATGCGATCGAGCAAGCTGATCGAGGGCCTGCGTGGGACGAGGTGCGCCGCAATCTCTTCGGCCTGACCGAAGCCGGCGGTGCGCTCGTGAGTTGGAAAGCGGAGCATGGCGACATCGGCCACAAGGCCGAGAATGCGGCTTTCATGGCCGCGCTCGGGCTGGTCGCCGGCAGTTTGATCAGCAAGGATCAGCAGCACGTCTTGATGCGGCCGCTCTCCGAAGCGCTGCCCTGGTTGCTTCCGGACGAGCAGCCGGCCCTTTAGGAAACTCGAGCAGAGGTCAGTTCGTCTCAGCTGGCACGTAGTCCGGACCTTGTGGCCCTCAGAGCTCGGTTGGTGCCACATAGTCCGGACTTTGGGAGAACCTAGGTCGTCCGCTCCGCGGCCACCAGAGAGAGATCCGTTTCGAGGCTCTCCAGGTCCTTTCTCTCGACCGGCCGGCGGCTCTCGATCAGTTTTCCGCCCAGCTCATTGGTCTTGCCGTCATTCATGGACAGCACGGCTGCGACCAGCCCGCTGCGCAGATAGAAGACGGAAAACGACCGCGACTCGCGATCGCCGCGCCAGACCGCAACATCGTCTCCTGATGCATTACCTCGATATTCCAGGCTCACGTCGTACTGGTCGGACCAGAAGTACGGAACCTTGGTGTACGGGGTGTCGCCACCCGCAATCGACGCCGCTATGCCTCGACCGTGTCCCTTGGCGACCTCCCAGTGCTCGATGCGGATCCCGCGTCCGAACAAAGGGTGCTGGTGGACGGCAATGTCGCCGCCGGCATACACGTTGTCGGCGGCGCGGAGCGCCTGATCGACTCGAACCCCTCCGCCTTCGGATGCCAGGCCAAGGGCCGTGGGCAGCTCCAGGTTCGGGCTGATGCCCACGGCAAGCAGCGCCAGGTCGACGTCCTCCCGGCTGCCGTCAGAAAGCGTGACGCCGGTCACTCGCCCGCCGTTCTGGTGCCACTCGCGCACCGTCGTCCCCGTGCGAAGGTCGACTCCGTTGTCGCGGTGGATCCCGGCATAGATCTGCCCCACCTCCCGCCCGAGCGCCCTTTCCAGCGGAACTTCGGCGGCTTCGACCAGCAGGACCTCCTTGCCCAGCCGGCGCGCGGAAGCCGAGACCTCGGCACCGATGAAGCCGGCGCCGATGGTGAGAATTCGGTGCGACGCTTCCACAGCCGTACGCAAAGTCTTGGCATCTCGCAGCGAGCGCAGCGTCAAGACGTTTTCGCCTTCGGGCACGCCGGGCAGTCGCCGCGGCGTTCCTCCGAGCCCGAGCACCAGGATGTCGAAGGCAACCTGACCTCCGCCTGACAGTTCCAGCTTGCGCTCAGGCAATGAACCACCAACCACGCGCTGCTCGGTCCTCAGCTCGATCCGCTGCTGCGCATATTCACCCGCATCGTGGAGGTAGACCTTGGCCTCTTCGATCTCGCCCCTCAGGAACTCCTTCGAAAGATACGGGCGGTCATACGGTCGGTCGGTATCCGCGCTGAGGACGGTGATCTGACCATCGAAGCCCCGCTTGCGCAAAGCGAAAGCGGCGGCATCGCCGGTCCCTCCGCCCCCGACCACCACCACGTGTTGACCCGCCATTGAAACCTCCTCTCCGAAGCGGCCTCAAGCCTACGTCGATACCGCTCGAAGGTACTCCGAGCCCTACGTTCCCCAGGGCTGGATGTGTGGAGGCCGAGTCTTGCGACTCGGCCTCGCGAGAGGAAGGAAGGGGTTCCTAGGGACTTAAGGGACCACGGGCCCTGCTGCGATCACCGGGATCGGCTCGGCAGCCAGCTCCACTGGAGCCGGAAGCACGACGATCAGCGGCTCAGCCGGCTTTTTGGAGCGCTGCCCCCGCGTGGGCGGCCGCTGGCCGGCGACCGGGTCGAGCATTTCCCGCAGTTGTAGTTCCAAGAGCCTGTCGAAGTCGTTCATCTGTAGCAGAAACGTCTCCCACAACCGGACTACTCAGGCTGCGCGGAAGATTTTGCTGCTCAGCGCCGCGTCGGCGAAATGCCGGCGAAGCGAGCCTACGCCGCGCGGCTTGTCGGTTGAACAGAGGGCCCCTCAACGAACACCTCTGCGGGCTCGACGACGGCAATCTCCCGGCCGTCCAGGCTGTGCGCCAGCTTGACCAGGCGAAGCCGGGTGGGCCCAGGGCCGAGCACCCTCGCGGCCATGACGACAAACGGCTTGAAAAGGATGACGCTCGCCGTCCCCTTCCCTCTATCGATCAAACGTCGAGCAGCCATCGCGATAAGAAAACGCCGCCGCACCCCTGAGTATTGGGATCGGCGTTTTTTGACGATCCTTCGCCCACAATGACTGTACGGAAGTAAACTGATGTTGAGGCGCGAGGCGCCTGGGAAGGGAGGACCAGGATTGGAGGCAGTCGACCAGCTGGAACCGGGATCGGACGTGCTCGATGCCGTACAGGCCGCCTCCGCCGAACTCAGCCAGTTCACGGGCGTCGCCGACGTCGTCCAGGCCGCGCTGGAGCTGTCCCTGCGGCTGACCAAATCGTCGGTCTCGTTCATCGCCCTGACCGATGAGATCACCGGTGAAAAGCAGGTGTTCTCGCGCGCGGCAGATCCCGACGACGCGCTGCCGCAGGACGAGATCGAGCGCCTCTTCGCCACGGCTGCGGCCGCGACGACCTGGGGACGCTACGACAGCGCGACCACGCCCGCAATCCGCTCCTACTGCGGGCGACCGCTGGTCGCCGGGGGCAAGTCGATCGGAATGATCGGCGTGGCCAGCACCGTCGGCTACACGGCTTTCCAGCAGCTCGCCCTTGGACTCTTTGCCAATCAGGTCGCAGCCTCGATCGAGCTTGCCAGGCTCTCGTCGCGCCGTCAGGAGATGGTTCAAGCGCTGGTCAACCTGCGCTCTGAGCTCGACCGGAGCGAGAGGCAGCGACTGATCAATGAGGAGCGAGCCAAAGCCGCAGAACGTGTCGAGCGAGCGCACGAAGCTGCGGTCGACGCTCTCCTGGCGGTGTCGCGCCATGCCCGATCCGGACACGGACTGAGGGAGTTCTACCGGCGGTTGACGCGCAGCATCGGGGGGCTCGTCGCCGCTCGCAGGGTCCTCTTCTGGCAGCTCAACGCCGAAGGCTTCCTCGTACCGATTCCAGGCGCGTATGGAATCGACAACTCGTTCATCGCCACCCTCAAGCCGGTGCCCTCCGCGCCTGACCAGGACGATCTCGCGAGCCGGATCGTTTACCACGACCTCATGTTTCGGGCCACAAATGCGGATGAGGCGGCCGAGTTCGACGAGGTCTTCGGCACGCAGGGGACAGTCAACGCAATCGCCGTGCCGTGGCGCGCGGGCGACCAGCGGCTCGGGCTCGTCGCCGCGTATGAATCTCGGCGCTCAGGAGGCTTTTCACGCGAGGACACCTGGGTGCTGCAGAAGGCGGGTTTGGCGGCCGGCCTGGTCTGGCAGCTGCAGTTCGCGGAGACCGACCTTCGCAAGACGGTCGAGCGCCTGGAGAGAGTCGATGCCGCCCGCCAGATGCTCCTGCGCAACGTCACCACGGCGGTGGAGAAGGCGCGCAAGCACTTCGCCGGGGAGCTGCACGACGACGCTCTTCAGAAGCTGACCGCCGCCGAGCTTCAACTTCAGCGCGCGCGGGAACCGGATGCGGAGGGGGCTGCCGCCATACACAAGGCGCAGACATTGCTGGCCGAAACCGAGGAGTCACTCCGCCGGCTGCTGTTCGAGGTCCGGCCACCGGCTCTCGAAATGGCCGGGGGCTTCTTGCAGACCCTGCAGGACCGGATTCACCTGGTGCGCTCGTTGACGGGCGCCGAAGTCGAAGCCGACATCGAGATTCCCGATGACCTGTCTCACGAGTACCGCTCGATGCTCTTTCGTCAGATCACCGAAGCGCTGGCCAACGTCGAGAAGCATGCCGCGGCGAAACGGGTCGAGGTGTCGTTGAAAACCGAGGACGGAGGAATTCGAGGCCGGGTCGCTGACAACGGACGTGGCTTTGTGGTGGCTGAACGGGAGCGACTTCCCGGGCATCTCGGCTTGCTGGCGCTCAACGAGCGGGCGCTGATGGCCGGCGGCTGGAACAAGGTCGAAAGCAATCCTGGGGTGGGTACGACAGTCGAGTTTTGGCTGCCACTTGATATAAAGGCGTAAGACATGTCCGCGGCCAAGACGCACGTATTGATCGTGGAGGACCACCAGGTCGTGGCCGAGGGCCTGGCCGCGCTCATCAACGCGCAGGTCGACATGGAGGTCGTGGGCAGCGCCGGCTCCGTAGCAGACTCAATCGCGCGCGCAGCCGAACTAAAACCCGATCTCGTTCTGATCGATTTCCGGCTGACCGACGGCACCGGCGCCGACGCCGCGACCGGCATCCGCCAGCTCAGGCCTGACACAAAGCTGATCTTCCTGACCCGGGAGGACAGCGACGCGGCGCGATTTGCGGCGCTAGAGTCTGGCGCGAGCGCATTCATTCACAAGTCGCGCGCGGCGCAAGAGGTCGTCAACGCGATCCGCACGGTGGCCACCGGCGGTTCGCTCTTCACGCCTCGCACGATCGCCCAGCTGTTGAACAGCCGGCGCGAGATCGAGTCGCAGCTCGAACGATTGACCCCGCGCGAGAAGGAAGTGCTGCGCATGATGGCCGAAGGCACGTCCAGCCGGGACATCGCGAAAAAGCTCGGGATCAGCTACACCACCGTGCGCACCCACATCCGCAGCCTCGGAAGCAAGCTCGGGGTGCACTCGAAGCTGGAAGCGATCGTGAAGGCGCGCGAGCTGGCCCTGGTCGAGTAGAAGAAGTAGCGCTCGGCCCTAAGCGCCCGACACGCGGCGACGCCCGGCGCCGCGACCCAGAAGCCTGATCGGCGAAGGCGCCTCTTCTTGCTGCCATCGCCGCGCCGCTTTGCGGCGGCGCTTGTCTTCGTACAGATCCGAATCGGCGGCCGAGTAGACCGCTTGCCAATCTTGACCCGCCCGCCACGACGCGATGCCGAGACTGACCTCGACCTGCTCGGGAGCCCGCATGCTCAGCGCTGCGTGTTCCATCGACCGGCGCAATCGCGTCGCGACGTCGCGCGCCCGGTCGATGTCCGTCTCAGGCATTGCGACTGCGAACTCGTCGCCGCCGACGCGGGCGCAGACGTCGGACGCGCGCACGACTCGCAACAGCTGCTGCGCCACAAGACGCAGCGCGCCATCCCCCGCGCGATGGCCCTGCCGGTCGTTGATCCGTTTCAAGTTGTCGAGGTCGATCATCATCACTGACAGGCGGCGATTGTGACGCTCTGCCAGCGCGACCTCCCTCTCCATCACGCGCTCGAATTCGCGTCGATTCGCAAGACCGGTCAAGTGATCGGTGCGAGCCTCGCTGGCGAACTGACGCGCGCGATCGATGGCGATTGCGACCTGATCCGCCACCGCCGCCATGAACAGTAGATCGGAAGGGTTGAACACGCGGTCGACCTGCGTGCCGACTGTCATGATTCCGACCGTCCTTCCCTTGACTCGGAGCTGCGCGCGGAGCGCGATCCAGTCTGCACTGGCGACGCGGTCGACCTGCGATTCAGAGCGACCATTCGCCGTCACCGCTGCTTTCGCTTGAGGTCCCGCCTTCCGAGCGAAGTCGTCGACTTGATCCTGTTCCAATCCCACGACGTGGACGAGCCGGTAAGTGGAGCGTTCGCGCAGCCAGATAGCGCCGGTGCTCAGCCGCAGTGCTGCCAGCGACTCCACAAGGGCGACTTCGGCGGTTTCCCCGAGATCCAGCGATCGACCCATCGCGGTCACGATTGCTGCCAATCCGTACATCTCGCTTTCTCGCGCACGGTGCTCTTCGTCGAGGTGCTCGAGAAAGCCGCGTGCGATTGAAGTCGTCAACCTTTCAGTGATGTCTTCCAGGCGGCTCTGCGCGAGCGCCACGATTTCCTCGTAGTGAGGCTTACCCTGGATCGGGCGGGAGAGGAGCTCGATCGTGGCGCGGCGATAGACCGCGAGCACGTCGATCAAAGATTCGAGGGAAACGCCTTGGGCGGCCCGCAGTTTTGCGTATTCGCGTGATCTCTGTTCGAACTGAGCCCATGGCATCTCGACATCGGTTCGGAGTGCGGCCAGCAGCATCTCGATGAAGCCGGCAGACGTCGACACCAGGTCCTCGCCGGTCTGCTGGCTGAGTTGGACCAGCTCAGGAGAGCGCGCGCGGACGACTTCGAGGGCCTTTCGACCGCTCTCCACCGCGTCCACGCTCAAGCCACTCGCGAGTGTGGCCAGCATGTCGGTGGCGTAGCTACCCCCCGACTCGGCGCCCGGGTTCATCCCTAATTGGAAACGTTGCGCGGCGCTGGGTCACCTGTACTTGCCGGAGTTCAAGCCCTACTTCAACTGTGCTACCCAAAATCCGCCCAACCGTACGGCGACCCAGACCGCCCCCGGGGGCGAAAGTAAAGGCCAAGAAACGGCCACCTGGCCGGTGAATTCAGGGGGGTGAACAGGAAGGATGGCGGAGGCTGCAATCTCAGTACAAAACGAGAACGACGTTCAAGCCACGAACAAGTACGAAGCCGGTAACGAAGCAGACTTCGAGCGCTTGTATCAAGCCTCGTACGGCAAGATCCTGGGCACGCTCACGGCTATGCTCGGCGATCGAGCGGCCGCTGAGGACTGCGCTCAGGACGCCTTCGAGCGTGCTTACAAGAAGTGGGCGACATGGCAGCCCATAGCGCCCGCCGAGGCGTGGGTGCACCGAATCGCGATCAACGCCGCGGTCTCATACCAGCGCAAGATGCGGCTGCGCGAAGTGGGCGAGGTGATTCGGCGCCTGGGCCGGCCGGGGCTGGCGCCAGACCCGCAGGAGGTCGTCGAGCACCGCGACCTGGCAACCGCACTCGCCAAGCTGCCGCCCAAGCAGGCGGCGGCGATCGTGCTTCGCCACTACCACGGCTACACGAACCGGGCCATCGCGCAGGCGCTCGGCATTCCTGAGCGGACGGTGGCTTCGCGGCTCGCAGTCGCAAAGGAAAGGCTGCGCGTGATGCTCAAGCACTCGTACGGACCGCAGGCATCCGAGGCCGCTGCCGAGCGCGGCTTTGCGGTCGCCGACTGACCGACGAACGATTCTTCTCCAGAGGCCTGGCCGACGGCGCCAGGCCTCTTTCTTTTTGGCGAGGGCTTTTCTAACGCTTGCCCGTCGCTCGAGTCACGACGAGGACCAGTGCCGCGAGCACCACGCCCAGCTGCACCACCCATTCGGTGGGACTTGCCGCATGCCCGCCGTGAGGCGTCGCGAGCGCCACGAGAATTCCCGCGGCCAGCCCGGCTACGGCAAGCGCTGCCAGAACGGCGCGCCGCATCAGGCCGGCTGACTACGGCGTCGCGGTACGCGTAGAGCTCGAATCACCAAGCGACTCACACTTCGCCGCAGTGGGCTCCACGTTTCCTCCGACCGTTCACCGCTGCCGGCGCGGCGCTCGTAGCGAGGCGCGTTCGACTCGGCGCAGAGCTTGCAGCCACAGCCATGACCGGTGTCCGGAAGCTGCTTGCCGTGTTTGTCGAATCGCGTCTGCATTCCCGGCCGCCTGGCTAGCAGTGAGTCCCTGGCAAATACCAGGCCGTTTGCCCGTGGCAGTTCTGAGTGATGAGACCTGGCGGCGCGCTGTACCACTCGTCGCCCATGCCCAGCGCGTCCAGAGCCTCCTGCATGAACCGGTGCCACATCGGTGCCGCGATGTAGTAGCTGTCGGAGTTCTGCGTCATCTTCAATCGCCAATCCGCGTTGCCGCCCCACACCACTCCCACGAGATGAGGCGTGTAGCCCACGGTCCAGGCGTCAGCGAAGGAGTCGGACGTTCCGGTCTTCACCCCGACGTGCCGCCCTGGCAGCGTCAGCAGGGAGTTGCGGCCGAAGATCATGGCGCGGTTGTTGTCGTTCGACATGATCTGCTCCATGATGAACGCAACTCGGGGATCGATGACCTCGCGCCCCGCTTCCGCCTGGTGGATGTACACGGGGAAGTTGTTCCGAGATACGTACTCGATGGCATAGGGTTCACGCAGGATGCCCTGGGTCGCCAGCACCGATGCGCCGGTTGCCATCTGCAGCGGAGTCTCGGCATAGCCGCCGAGCGTGAGCGACGGACCATAGTTGTTCAGCGGATCGTCGTCGGTGTAGATCGGGAATCCGTTGGCATCGTTGCCGTGCAGCGTAAATGGCGGTGCGCCCATCGCCCGGGCCATCTGCACGACATTCGAGACGCCAAGTGTCAGCTCGACCTTGACCGCGGGAATGTTCAGCGAGTTGCCCATGCACACCTGCAGCATGCATGTGCCGTGGTATTTGCCGTCGTAGTTCTTAGGCGAGTAGACCTCACCCGACATCGGATCGCGGTAGGTGAGCGGGCTGTCCACGATCGGGGTCGTCATCGTGAATTTCGTGCTCGCGATGGCTTCCGTGTAGGTGTAGATCTTCATCGAGGATCCGGGATTGCGCGGCGGCCAAACCGCAAGGTTGTACTGGCCGCCATACGCGTTCGGATTGGCGGATCCGACCATCGTGAGGATCGCGCCCGTCGTCGGATCGAGCGCGACCAGCGCGCCCTGAGTCACTCGTCGGTACGCAAGGGCGTTGATGTTGTCCGTCACCGCCTGCTGGCCGAGGTTCTGCAGAGTTGCGTTCAGCGTCGTCACGACTCGAAGGCCGCCGCTGTACACGGCGGATTTGCCGAACTGCTGGATCAGCAGTGAGGTCACATATCCGACGAATGCTGGAGCCCACGTGTAGTTCTGGGGCATGAACATGTGAGTCGGCGGCGAGATGTCCTCGGCAAATGCTTTCGCCGCATCCTCAGCGGTGATCTTCCCGTCGCGAATCATCGCGTTGAGCACCGTGGCCTGGCGCTGCTTCGCCGACGTCCAGTTGACGAGCGGGTTGTAGATCGTGGGCCCTCGGATGATCCCGGCCAGCATCGAAGCTTGTGCCAGGTCGAGGTCTTTGGTTTGTTTGTGGAAGTAGATCCTCGAGGCCGCCGACGAGCCCCAGGCCGTGTTCGCGAAGAAAACGCTGTTCAGATACCACTCGAGGATCTGCTGCTTCGAGTACCGCCGCTCGATCTCGAACGCCAGCAGAGCCTCTCGCACCTTGCGGTCGATCGAAGTCTGATTACCGACCAGGCGCAGCTTGACGAGCTGCTGCGTGATCGTGGATGCACCCTCGACGGTGGAGTGTGCCTTCCAGTCCACCATCGAAGCGCGGATCACGCCTTGCGGGTCGACCCCAGGCTCGTTGTAGAAGTTGCGATCCTCAATGGAAATCACTGCCTCAGGCAGGTACGTGCCCATGTCTGACAGCGGCTCGTAGTACGCCTGATATCCGGGTGGGTGCAGGTCCGCAAGCAGCGTCTTGTTGTCGCTGGCATAGATCAATGTGTCCTCTGGAATCGATGTCGTGACACCGTTGGCGTCAGGCAGCTTGTCCGCGAACGCGACGTATCCAGGTGAGGTGACGATCAGGCTCGGCACTGCAATGACCAGCAGGGCCAGCAAACGCATCATCCAGCTCGCGGGGCGCGAGATCTTGCCTTTGCTCATCACGACCGGCGCGCTTGCGCGCCGTCTCATGCCGTTTGGTCTAAGAGGCCAAACGATCTGGTCGTGTCGGTTCCGTCTCATCGTTCTCACCCTCCCCGGGAGTCGTCGGTGCAGCAAGCAGCGGTCCGTACCAGCCAATTGACTGAGGATTCAAGAGCGTCTGAATGTCGACCACCTGGCCGGACCTCGCCCGCTGAGCCTGCCGGGCCTGCTGGAGCGCGTGGTTAGCTCTACCGGCAACCTCGCTGACGGCGGGCTGTCCCGCTGCCGCGTACCAGGCGTGCGCTGCGTACTGCAGATGCGCGACCACGTCCCGAAACGACTCGAGACCGCTGCGCGATTGAGTACGACCCAGCTGTGCTGCACGCGAGATCCGCGTCCTCTCGCGCGGCACGAATACATCGCGAAGCCAGAGTGAGAAGTCGAGAGCGCTGGTCAGCGTCGTTGTGCCGGCGACAGCAACGCCGGCGACTACCCTTCGGTTCAAGCCGGCGATCGGATCACCGGCTCGTACCGGCTCCGGCATCATGGCCGGCAGCGGCAACTCCATCCACTCGCGAAGCCGGACCCGCGGCTGCCAGCCGTGTACCGCTCGTCTTGACCGCAGCACAACAAGAAGGAAGAGGTCGGCTCCTGCCAGGATCATCATCCAGCTGGCGATCGGGAAGCGGTTCTCCCCGATCCAGGCCCACACGCCGCCCAGGCTCAGGCCGGCCACCGCATTGATCATCTGGTCCGCGCCCCAAACCGCGGAGGCACTCAGCTCCCGAGCGTTGCGATCGGTGATGCTCAAGACGCCGAGCGCGCAAACGACGAAGAACGCCAGCCAGAGCAGGACCTCGACGGGTCGAGGTATCGACCTGCGCACGGGCGGGATCAGCGTGGCCGCGACCATGCCGGTAAAAAGGGCGATCGAGAACTGCAGGAGCAGCGGGGCTTCCACGCATTAAGAACGCGGCCCCGAGGGGGAGTATTGGGCGGCCCGCGCGGCCTCGGATGGGCGGCTAGTGCGCCCGAAACTTGTTCACATTCGTCGCATCGCGCGTTTCCCTGATGGCGCGGTCGCTGACCCGCTCGGCGCCGCGCCAGCTCTTCAGGGGTGCTATGGCTGTACTGCTTGTCATTCTCCTAACTGTCGTCGGCCTTTCCGTCAGGGCCGGTCTCTGTGGACGGCACTGGAAGGTGGCCGAGTCAGAAGACTCATGGCTGGTCGACGCGTGCGCGCGCAGCTTTGTGCTGGTGCTCCTTTCTCTCATCGGCTTGCTGGCCCTCGGCATGATGTACGGAAACGTACTAGGGGCGGCTAACGTAACCCGATAAGGCTCGGGCGTTTTCGAAGTAGGACGCGGCTGCGGACCAAGCCTACTGCCCCAGGTGAGGCCTGCAGCCGCTGCGCATTTTCCGGACTTTCGTGCACAATGTCGGCTCCATCCGGCGCCCTAGGACGTAAAAGGCCCCGAATCCGGGCTTTTTCAGTCCTATTGACAATGCTTGAACCAATTTAACCCTGCCGCCGTGGGGCTCTAGGCAGGGCGCCAGTAGCTTCCTCCCCCGTTAACTCGCGCTCACCCATAGCGGGTGCGCGCTCGAACGGGGGTATCAGTGCAGTCACTTCGCAAGCTTCTATCGGGTCTTCGATCACGTCCGCAAGCCCACCTGGCGCTCGCGTTGGTCGCGGTGGCGAATCACTTCAGCATCGTGGGTCTGGCCGCCGCGCCGGCCCTCGGCGCGGTTGCCACCGGCAGCTCGCCTGGGGTGGTGGCGTGCTCCCACGTCACCGGCCAGGGCAGCTGCTCGTCGACCGGCCCCAACACTCTCCAGCTCAGCGTTCCGTCCGGAGCTACAGCCTGCCCCAACTCTGGGCAGGGCGTCGCGTGCGGCTCGAGCGATGCGGACAGAGCGGATGCGGGCGTCGCGTCGACGCCTGACGGCTCGACAGCCTGCACCACCAGCCAGAACCCGGCTGGAGTCGCCGCCTGCGGCGATGCTGTCCTGCAAGTTCCGGCTT
>DATLKH010000287.1:0-5797 GCA_035538475.1 Candidatus Dormiibacterota bacterium
GCCATTGATCGTTCTCGTCACCATGCGTCCATCGCCACAACCAGAGCCCGCGTGACGTCACGCGTCGGCGTCGTGGCCGACACTCACTCACCTGAGTTTGCGCCGGAGCTGCCCAAGCGGGTCTTCGACATCTTGTCCGGCGTCGAGCTGATCCTTCATGCGGGCGACATCGACGGCCAGTCGACGATCGATGCGCTGTCTTTACTCGCGCCCGTGGTCGCGGTCAAAGGTGACCACGACACGAAGCTCTCGCTGCCGCGCCATCGCGAGGTCAGCGTGGGCGGCAAGCGCATCGTGGTCATCCACGGCGATCGTTCGCGATGGATCGAGGAGCCCCAGACTTTTCTCTGGACCGTGAGCCTCGGTTATCACCGACCCCACGGCCGGCTGCCGCGCACGCTGCGCCATCGATTCCCGGACGCCGACGTCATCGTGTTCGGCCACACGCACAGCCCATACATCAAGGAGATCGAAGGCGCGCTGTTGTTCAACCCCGGCGGCGTTCATCAATGGACTCCGGAAACGACTCGCCAAAGGCTCACACAGAAAATCGGATGGTTCGAATGGTCGTGGCTGCAGGTCGCACGCCACATCCGCATGCATCCGCGGCCGTCCGTTGGTCTGCTCGAGATCGACGGGGAAGTGATCGTGCCAAAAGTGATCGAGCTTTAGTGGCCTGTACCGCAACAAGGATCGGCATCCGGCACGGCCGGACGGCCGGGCGACCATGTCACGGATACAGGCCACTAGAGTCTTGGAAGTGAACTACCGTCCCGCGACACTCGATGACGCAGAGCTGGCGAGCGATCTGATGACCGCCGCATATCCCGCGCGCCCGGCGGATCCAGTCCTGACGCGTCTGCTCTGGGAGCAGCCACGGCGCGGCTACGCGTTCGGTCGCTTCATCGTCGAAAGCGCCAAGCGGCCGGTCGGATACGTCAGCTGGGGACATGCGCCCTGGGAAGACGTTCCCGAACGTTCCTGTCAGGTCGAGGTCTGGATCGACCGCGCACGCATGGCGGACGGCTTGCTCGTCGACGCCACCGTGTGGATCAGCGAGCGGGCAAGCGAAGAGGGCTCGCGTTTGCTAGCTGCGTATGCGGCAGAGGACGAGCTGGAGCTGCTCGCAGCCCTGGAGAAAGTTGGATATCACCGCGAGCGGGTCGAAAGAGTTTGGGAGCTCGACCTCTCGACGAACGGAGCCCGCATCATCGGAGAGGCACGCGAGGCGGACCAGGCGATGCGCCGCGAAGGCATCCGGTGCATCACGCTCGCCGAGTGGCACGACTCTGAGCGATTTCGCAAGCTGTATGAGCTCAACGAAGCCACCATGCAGGACGTACCTCACACGCTCACGATTCCTCCAAGCGCCTACGAAGACTTCGTCAAGCGGCTGAGCACACCCGACCGTCCGCACGATCGCTTATGGGTCGCGCTGGATGGCGATCGGCCCGTTGCTTTGTCCTATCTCCGGTTTCCGCCGGTCCGGGGTCCGGTGTGGACGGGTTACACGTGCACTGATCGACGCTATCGCGGTCGCGGGATCGCCCGGGCCATCAAGCTGCAGAGCCTCGCTCAGGCAGCCGAGCTCGGCGTGCCGGCCGTCGGCACCGACAACGATGGAGAGAACGCGCCGATCCTTCGCCTCAACGAACGTTTGGGCTATCAGCGCCAGCCGGGTTACGTCGAGCTTCACAAACGGGTAACAAATACAGGTCATGCCTAAGACCAAGGACTTCTATGAGGTGCTCGGCATAGCGCGCTCGGCGACGCAGAAGGAGATTTCGTCCGCCTTCCGCAAGCTCGCGCGCAAGTATCACCCCGACGCCAACCCTGGGAACAAGGAGGCCGAGCAGCGCTTCAAGGAGATCTCTGAGGCGCACGAGGTCCTGTCCGACACCAAGAAACGTCAGCTGTACGACGAGTTCGGTCCGAACTGGCAATCCGCTCAGGCGGCCGGGGTACAGCCCGGCCAAGGCGGCGGCTATCGCACCGGGCCGGCGGGAACCGGGCCGAGGGTCCAGTACCGCACGGTGTCGCCCGACGAGATGGAGGATCTATTCGGCGAAGGGGGCGGGTTCGGGGACATCTTTGGCTCGATCTTCGGCAATGCGCGCGGCCGGGGTCGCACTCAGCCCATCGACGTCGAAGCCCCGATCACGGTCAGCCTGGCCGAGGTGTACCAGGGCGCCAGCCGCACCGTCGAGTTGCCAGGCGGCCGCCGCGTCGAGGTCAAAGTTCCCGCCGGTGTCAAAGAAGGCACCGTGCTCCGGGTGCCCGGCCTTCGCGCCACGGTCCAGGTCCTGCCCGACCCGATCTTCATCCGCGAAGGCAAGGATCTGCGCGCGGTCGTGCCAGTGCCTCTGCATGTCGCGCTGCGCGGTGGCGAGGTGGCTGCCCCGACAATCAAGGGCGGCCAAGTGAAGTTCAAGGTCCCGCCTGAGACGCAGAACGGCACCAAGATCCGGCTGCGCGGATTGGGTCTGCCCGACCCGCGTGGCGGCGCGCCGGGAGAGATGTACGCCGAGGTGCGCGTCCAGCTTCCGGTGCCCATGGACGAGCGGACGCGCCGGTGGGCAGCCGAGCAACCCGTCTAACCATCGAATGAGCGGACGTCTTTCGCGACCGCTGCTGCTGCCGCTCGTCTTCATCTCCGGCATGGCCAGTCTGGCGGTGGAGTTCGGTGCTTCGCGTCTGCTCGCACCGTATTTCGGAACAAGCCTGTACGTCTGGGGAGTGCTGATCGGCCTGATCCTCGTCTATCTGTCCGCCGGTTATGTGATCGGAGGCCGACTGGCCGATCGCTATCCTCGCGATGAAGTCCTGTATCAGATCACCGCGTGGGCAGGGCTCTGGATCGGAGTCATCCCTCTGGTCAGCTATCCGATCCTGCTGCTGTCGCAGCAAGGCTTCAAAGAGCTGAGTGTCGGATTGGTGCTCGGGACGCTGCTGGCGGTGGTCCTGCTTTTCGCCGCACCGGTGATCCTTTTGGGCTGCGTCAGTCCATTCGCGATTCGTCTGCTTCTGAAAGCCGTGGAAACCGGCGGCAACACGGCGGGGCGCGTCTACGCGCTGTCGACCGCCGGCAGCATTCTCGGCACTTTCCTGCCGGTCTTCTGGTTCATCCCGACCTACGGAACCCGACCTACGCTCGAGGGTTTCGGCCTCGCCCTCGTCGGCGTGTCAGTGGCGGGACTGTGGCCGCGCCGGCGCCTGTACGCGTCGTTTGCCGCTGCCGTGCTGCTGGCCTGGATCTTCCTGCCCTCCGGCATCAAGCCGCCGCAGGTTGGACAGCTGATCTACGAGAGGGAATCCGCGTACCACTACATCCAGGTCGTGAAGGACGGATCCAAGACCGAGCTCATCCTGAACGAAGGCGAGGCCATCCATTCGGTCTACGACCCGAACAACATGCTCACGGGCGGACCGTGGGACTACATGCTCATCGCCGATTCTTTTCGATCCGCGCAATCCTCGGAAGCGGTGCCGCAGGACGTCGCGATCCTCGGCCTTGCGGGCGGCACCGCCGCGAGGCAGTACACGGCGGCGTATGGGCCGGCGGTGCACATCACGGGAGTCGAGATCGATCCGGAGATCATCAATGTTGCGTACCGCTACTTCCATCTCCAGGACGCGAATGTCAACGCGGTCGGCGGGGATGCGCGCTACTGGCTCGACACGCAAGCGGGCAAGTACGACGTCGTGATCATGGACGCCTACCGGCAGCCGTACATCCCATTTCACCTGACGACGAAAGAGTTCTTCACCGAGGTGCGTGATCACTTGAAGCCGGGCGGGGTCGCCGTGGTCAATGCCGGACGCACGTCGACCGACTACCGGCTTGTTGACGCCATCGCAAGCACAATGGCCGCGGTCTATCCGACCGTGTTCTTGGTCGACGTTCCGCAGTTCACGAACACGTTGGTGTATGGATCGACGGAGCCGGTGACGCTGGACGACGTGCGGCACAACCTCGGATTGATCAGCGAGCCGCTGGCGCAATCAGTCGCGTCGAGCACGATGAACGAGGGGAACTTGCGTGTCTCGCCCTATCACGATCAGGTCTTCACCGATGATCTGGCGCCGGTCGAACGCCTCATCGACCAGATCATCTTCAGCTACGCGACCGGACGCTGAGCGCTCCCTTGACCTGCTCGCCGCCGAGCTGCTGATCTTCCGCGATACAAAGCAATCGCACTCGACCGGTCGCGACCAGCCGTTCCTCTTCATCGAGCACCCGTGCCTGCCAAACCTGAGTTTGCCGGCCTCGTGTGATCGGGATTGCGACCGCGTGGAGCTTTGCCCCCGTCCGCACCGCACGAATGAAGCTCGTGTTGTTCTCCAGCCCCACGACGTGCTGCCCTCGCTCCCGGGCGTATAGAAATGCGCCCATCGAAGAGAGCGTTTCGATGACTCCGCAGTGCACGCCCCCGTGCACGATGCCGTAACCCTGGAGATGCTGCGGGCCGACTGTGAGCTCGCACCGAACCTCATCCTTGGTCGCGTGCGTGATCCTCATGCCCATCGCTTCGACCCAGCCTTCGGGAAATTGATTTAACTGCTGGGCGAAATCCTCGGCCACGAATCCAAATCCTAGAGAAGAAAGGGGTTCCGGATCGTCGCGACGAACCGATGATGGAGGAGCGCAGAAAAAAATTGAGGGCCGGAGATCTTCCGGCCCTCAAGCGTCTACGTTCGCAGTGCTACCGCCTCCGACTCCAGGAGTCGGACTTGGATGTGGAAGCCTAGAGGCTTACGTCCTCCCGAGCTCCCGGCTGGCAAACGAGGCGGCTGGCACCGCGACTCGGTTTATCCAAAGCTCCGCCTCACCTCCTTTGCCCCACGGGCGTTGAACTTCGAGACGAAATTTTACCGGATAGACTTTCGGCTCGATGCCCCAGAGGTATGTCGCGGTCTGCGGAGCCTCAGAAGCGACCAGGTCACAGCTCGAAGCCGCGCGCGAAGTGGGGAGGCTGCTTGCACGATCCGGTGCAGTCGTCATCAACGGCGGATACGCCGGCGTCTCGGGCGCCGTGAGCGAAGGCGCCGCGAGCGAGGGCGGTACGGTGGTTGGGATTCTTTCTGAATCGAGTCGCGAAGGAGCCAACGAGCACCTGACGATCTCCCTGCCGACCGGCCTGGGTCAAGGCAGAAACCTGCTGATCGTGACGGCGGCCGAAAGCGTGATCGCGATCGGTCGCGGTTGGGGAACTCTAAGCGAGATCGCGCTTGCGCGCAGGCTCGGCCGGACCGTCCTGGCGCTCGACACGTGGGAGGTCCAGGGTCTCGAGGTGGTGACCACTCCGGCTGAAGCGGTGAAGCGTGCGCTCGAAGCTTAAGCGCGTCAAAAAACGGGTCGTGCAGAAACCCGATGGCCGGTACCTGATCTATTTCGAGAAGGCTTGAGCGAGCTTCGCTGGCATCCTCTGCTCGAAGAGTGGGTCACCGTCGCCCCGTGGAGGCAAGACCGAACCTATCACCCGGCCGCCGACCACTGCCCACTCTGCCCGACCCGCCCGGGGCACCCTGAGACCGAGATCCCTGAGCCGGCCTATCACATCGCCGTTTTCGAGAACCGCTTTCCCTCATACACGGGCGAGCAGGGTCGCAGCGAGGTCGTGTGCTACACGCCGGATCACGATTCGTCGCTCGGCGAGCAAAGCGTCGAGCACATTCGCGATTTGATCGAAGTCTGGCGCGACCGCACCGACGAGCTTGGCCGTTTGCCCAACGTTCAGTACGTGTACGTCTTCGAGAATCGGGGCGAGGAGATCGGCGTGACGTTGAGCCATCCCCA
>DATLKH010000288.1:0-11799 GCA_035538475.1 Candidatus Dormiibacterota bacterium
GGCAGCTGAACGCAGACCAGGGGCTCATCCATGTCCACCGATGGGCGGGCTTGACGTAACGGCAGCCGCGCGGCGCGCCACGTGAGATAGAGCAGGTTCACGCCGAACGCGAACAGCAGCACGCTGGTCATCGTCAGGACCGTGGCCGCGAGCAGGCCGATCAAGAGTCGAACAGCGTGTAGGGACGCATGGTTGAGCGGACATAAGCGACGCGCGCGAGTGCGTCGGGCTGCCGGCGGCGCGTCCACTGCATGTAGCGCCATGCCGATTGTCCGATGACTCGCGCCGCACCATCGAGCGCGCGGGGGAAGAGCGCATTCGGCAATCGACGTGTGACCTCCTCGATGGCGTGGGGCGCTGCGTGTGAGGCAAGCTGAGGAAAGTGATCGAGCAGTGCGGGATTCGACTCGATCAGCTCTTGAAAGACCCCAACGCCGTAAACCGGCTCGGCCATCAGCAGCTCGAAAGCCATGTCCGCGTCTTGCCTGGCCAGCGGAAGGCACTGCGAGCGCTCGAGGATCAGGTTGGCGGTCATCAAGCGCGGCGCAAGCGGCCGGCGAGTCAGCGCATCGACAGGCTTGTTCCGATAGCGCAGTGCGTGCACCAGGCCCAGGAAGTTGACGACGACGTATGCGAGGTGGCGGTGTCCATCGTCGACGATCAGGTTGAGATCGATATCGTCGGACGCCTTGAAGCCGCCGCTGGCGAGCGATCCCGCGATGGCCACGCCGCGAATGAACGGAGCGACCATGAGCAGCGTCGGAATGAAGTTGAGCGCCATCGAGAGATACCGCGGTGCGTCAATTCCATGGCCGTCTGCGCGACTGCGAATTCCGCTCACCCTGTCAAGCGCGTCGCGGCGGAGAACGAGATTTTCGGCGACGACCAGATCGGGATTGGCGGCGACCGCCCATCTGACCTCCGCCACGCCGAGCGGTCCACCCAAACAGACCTCGCCGAGTCTGGCGGGCGGCAGGGCATAACCGCGCCGGCCCAAGAGCGCAACGGTCTGGCCGACCCGTTCGGCATGAGTGGCCGAACCTGCCGGGGCGTAGCCGAGACTCACTGGCTGGGATACGCGGCGGAGTTACCCTCCTCGATTCGAAGGCACCGTCTTGAATTCGCCGCCGTCGCTGATCAGACTCAATTTCCGGCATCATCGAAGCACGCTGATTGGATTTCGCAGGACCCGCGAGGAGAGGAAATGACCGCCGACGGACACTTTCAAGTTCCACAGCCGATCAACGAGCCGGTACGCAACTACGCGCCCGGAGACAGCCACCGCAGGAGTCTCAAGGCACGCCTGGCCGAGCTCACCGACGCGAAGACGGAGGTCCCGATGCTGATCGGAGCCGAGCGGCGCTGGGGCGCTTCGCGCGCCGATATTCGTTCACCGCACCGTCATGAGCTGGCGATCGCCGAGTACGCCGTCGGCCGGGGACAGGACATCGACGACGCGATCAACGCCGCGCTTGCTGCGCGCAAGACGTGGGCGGCGACCTCATATCACGAGCGGGCCGCCGTGCTGCTGCGCGCCGCTTCACTGCTCGCCGGGCCATATCGCGACACGATCAACGCGTCGACGATGCTCGGCCAGTCGAAGACCGTGCACCAAGCCGAGATCGATGCCGCCTGCGAGCTGATCGATTTCTGGCGGTACAACGCGTACTTCGGCGACCAGCTGCTTCGCAACCAGCCGTTCAACGATGGGACGGCGTGGAACCGGCTCGAGTACCGGCCGCTCGAAGGGTTCGTCTTCGCGGTCAGCCCTTTCAACTTCACCTCGATCGCCGGCAACCTGCCCACGGCGCCCATGCTCATGGGCAACACCGTCGTCTTCAAACCGGCGACGCAAACACTGTTGGTCAGCCACTTCCTGATGGAGCTGCTGCTGGAAGCCGGCATGCCGCCAGGTGTCATCAACCTCGTCAGCGGGAGCGCGTCGGAGATCTCGGCGAAGGTCCTGGCTCATCGCGAGCTGGCGGGGATTCACTTCACCGGGTCGACTGAGGTGTTTCACGACATGTGGCGACAGGTCGGCCAAAACATCGACCAGTACCGCACGTATCCGCGCCTCGTGGGTGAAACCGGGGGCAAGGACTTCGTGATGGCGCACGCGTCGGCCGATGCCGACGCCCTTCGGACCGCGCTCGTGCGCGGCGCATTCGAGTATCAGGGCCAGAAGTGCTCCGCGGCGTCACGCGCCTACATCCCGCAGTCCATGTGGAAGAGTCTCAAAGGCGAGCTGGCCGATCTTGTCGACGCGATTCCCCAGGGTGACGTGGCCGATTTCAAGAACTTCATGGGCGCCGTGATCGACGGTCGCGCCTACCGAAACCACATGAACGCAATCGAGTACGCGAAGAAGACCGATGGCGCTCAGGTCGTCGCCGGCGGCAAGGGCGACGACTCTGTCGGATGGTTCATCAGGCCCACGGTCATCGAAACGACCGATCCCGACTTCAAGCTCTTGCGCGAGGAGCTGTTCGGTCCGATTCTCACCGTTTATCCGTACGCGGACGGCAAGTTCGACGAGACGCTGGAGTTGTGCGACCGGACCAGCCCCTATGGCTTGACCGGTTCGATCTTTGCTCGCGATCGGCAGGCCATTCGCAAGGCGTCTGAAAAGTTGGTGAACGCCGCGGGCAACTTCTACATCAACGACAAGCCGACGGGTGCGGTGGTCGGCCTGCAGCCTTTCGGCGGGGCCCGCGCGTCTGGCACGAACGACAAAGCGGGATCGTTCCTGAACTTGATCCGCTGGGTCAGCCCTCGCGTGATCAAGGAGACCTACGTCCCGCCGACGAATCACCGCTATCCCTACATGGAGGCGGACGACACCGACCGTCCGTGAAGGTCCGGTACGAAACTGAAGGGCCGGTCGCGGTCGTCACCATCGACCGGCCGGAGGTCCGCAACGCCGTCGACGAGGAGACCGCTGAAGAGCTCTTTGCGGCATTCGAGAACTTCAACGCGGATTCGGATCTCGCCGTCGCGGTCCTGACCGGATCGGGAGGACATTTCTGCGCCGGTTTCGACCTGAAAGCGCTTGCCGCCGGAACTGGGATCGCCATCGATCCAAACCGCGGTCCCATGGGACCGACCTACATGCAGCTCGACAAACCCGTGCTGGCGGCGATCGAGGGTCATGCCGTCGCAGGCGGGCTCGAGCTTGCGCTGTGGTGCGATCTTCGCATCGCTTCGCGCGATGCGGTGCTCGGGGTGTTCAACCGCCGCTTCGGAGTGCCGCTGGTCGATGGCGGAACGATCCGGCTGCCGCGAATGATCGGGCAAGGGCGTGCCCTCGACCTCATCCTGTCAGGCCGGGCGGTTGGCGCGGACGAAGCGCTGACGATGGGACTCGTCGAGCGGGTCGTCGAACCGGGCACCGCTCTGGATTCGGCGCGAGACTTGGCGCTGCACCTTTCGAGCTTTCCTCAGAGGGCGCTGCGCCACGACCGGCGCAGCGTTTACCGGCAGTGGTCCCAGGACGACGAGGATTCGCTGCGGGCAGAGCAACAAGGAGGCATGGAGGTCATCGCGTCGGGCGAATCTCTAGAGGGCGCGCGTCGATTTGCGGAAGGGGATGGCCGGCACGGGTCATGAGAGCGGCGGCTGAAACCAGCACCAGAGCGGAAGCTTCCGCCGCGATGACCGGTCCTGGTCCCCAGATCGGCTCACCCTCCACGACGAGCACGAAAGCGAGCACGTACGACCAGGACCAGGCCGGCGGATTCGTGCGCAGATAAAGGAACGCCGCGAGCCCGAACATCGCCAGGTCGTCGAGATGTAGGTACGGCGTCGCGAGCATTCCTCCCACCAGCGCAGTGACGAAAACCCATTCCGGCTCGCGATGCCGCTGGCGATAGACGAGGTAGAGCGTCCAGGCCGCAATCAAGGCCTCCGCGATGCGAGCAGTGCCGGCGTCACCGAACACTGCCGCGAGCGTCAGCTCTCGGTTGACCGGAACGGTCGAGGCAAAATTGAGCCGGGCGAGATAATCGCCGGCGCCGCCCGGCCCGACGGCGATCACGGAAGCCGCCGCCAATCCGCCGATCGCTATCACGCTGCCCAAGAAAGCGCGATCACGTCTCGCGGCAAGCAGCGCGAGAGGCACGAGAAACGCGAGCTGAGGTTTCAGCACGACGGCGCCGAGGGCGATCCCCGCCCATAGAGGCCGGTCGCGCAAGAGCGCATAACACCCCGCCACTCCCAGCGCGACAAACATCCCAGGCTGTCCGAGCTGGAGGCTGTAGATCACGGGCAGCCATCCGACGGCGGCCGCGAAAAAGATCAGCCGAATCCATCGGTGGCCGGGCGCAGCGAGCGCGCAGACAGCTGCCAGGGCACCGACGAGGAGCGCGCTCCAGAGCCAGTACGCCAGCGGATATGGCAGTGCGGTGAAGGGAAGCGCCAGCCAGGCCACGGGTGGCGGGCTGATGAAACGGGCGAGCTGCGCGATGGTGATCCCGGATCCCATCGCGGTCAATTCAGACTGCTGCAAGCCCAGGTTGTAGATCAAGCCCCAGCCGTGGGCGGCTCCGATCCGGGCGGCTGCGTAATAGAAGGTGAAGTCGTTGTGAAACTTGTCGCCCGCGTAGGCGAGAGCCCACTGGTACAGATCGAACACCGCAAAAAGCACCGCAGCCACGGCGCCGGCCGTCGCCCCGAGATTGCGCCAGCGGCTTTCGGAAGAGCGGCTCACGGCGGCAGGTTACCTTTTGTGATGGTGGATACGGCCGTTTTTCAGCCTCACGGCATCACGCTGCCGGACGGCACCAAGGTGCGGCTCCGGCCGATCGAGCCTGAGGACGAGCCTCTGCTCCACGAGGCCGTGGCCGCGATGTCCGAACGCAGCGTTTACTTCAGATTCTTCTCGCCGATCAAACGCATGTCGGATGCCCTCGCGCACCGGCTCGCGGTCGTCGATTACAGCGACCGCTTTGCCGTGGTCGCCACTGTCCCCAGGGACGGCAAGGAGCGCATCGTCGGAGTCGCCCGCTACGACCGGGCGCGAGAAACCGATGTTGCCGAGGTGGCGGTGGCTGTGATCGATGAGTTTCAGCGCCGTGGTCTAGGTCGAGTCCTGCTCACGGAGCTCGCCCGCGTGGCCCTCGGGCACGGCATCAAGACGTTCACGTTGATCGTTCTGCCCGAGAATCGCCAGATGCTCGGCCTTCTCCGCAAGATGGGCTGGATCCATCAGGCCAAGCTCGCGGGTGGGCTCTACGAGATAACGTTCGATCTGCCGGAGGTCGATCGATCGACACGCAGCTGATCGCCTTCATCGGAGTGAGCATTTTGCTCGCGGTCACTCCAGGTCCAGACATGGCCGTCGTTACCAAGAATGCACTGGCCCACGGCCGTCGCGGAGTCTTCTTGACGACCGCCGGAATTGCGCTTGCGCTGGTGGTCTGGGTGCTGGCAACCGCGCTCGGGCTCTCCGCGATTTTGCGCGCGTCGGCGAACCTGCTCTTTGCGCTCAAGCTGATCGGCGCTGCTTACCTGACTTACCTCGGTGTGCGAACTCTGATCGAATCGCGTCATCGTCCGGCTGACTTGCTGGCAGCGACCCCGCCTCCCGCCGCCGCTCACGCTGTGTTTCGACAGGGATTTCTTTCGGCGATCACGAATCCAAAGCTCGGAGTGTTCTTCGTCACTTTTCTGCCGCAGTTCGTGGTTCCCGGTCAGTCGGTGCTGCCGCGGCTGCTCCAGCTCGGCATCGTCTTCGCGGTCATCGGATTTCTGTGGATGAACGTCTACGGTTTATCGGTCACACGCCTCCGCGCGATGATCACCGCTTCCCGCGTGCGTCAGTGGATGCAGCGCGTTACGGGTGTCGTGCTGCTGGGCTTCGGGGCTCGCCTGGCCCTCGAGCGAATCTAGCGCAACTAGGCCCAGACGAACTCGGTGCACAGGTAGTCGAACTCCTGGCCCTCCGGCATTCCGCTCGGATAGTTCTTCGTATCGGCGGGATCGATCGCGACGATTGCCACCGTCACGCCGTTGTGAGAGGCGACGATGACGGCGATTCGGACTTTCGTCGCGCTTTGTGACGCGCCGATGAAGTTCGCCGAGTAGATCGATCCGATTCCGTCCTGGTCTCCGATGTGCGCGCCTTTCAAGTTGCTGACCAGCGTCACGTCTTGAAATTTCGTCGACGGCAAGTTGTTGACGGTCGACTGCAGGACCTGGTCCGCGCTTCCTGCTGACGTCCCCACCACCTGCACCGATCCGATCTTGGTCCCGAGCGAGATGCCGTTCGCGTCCTGAGAGCTGACCGTCCAGGCCGACGGATAGTTGACCTGGTACTTGAAAGCGGTGCTCTTGTAGGTCGCCTGCTCCGGAAGCGGCGTGACGAATTTCGGTGCGCAGTTGGTCCTGCAGGTGGCGTGCGTCCCGCTTGACTGCGCGACCGCAAACGCGGTGACGACCAGGGCGATGACGAGCAATATCGCAACCAGACCGCCCGCGATCATGACCGGCGCGAGCTTGAACTGGCGCGCGGTGGGATACGCCTGCTGCGGGGCTTGTGGGTAGTAGTACTGGGGTGGTGCGACGGGGGCTTGAACAGCAACTGGCGTGCCGCAGTGACCACAGAATGTCGCTCCCGGAGCGATCGGCGCACCGCAGCGTCCGCAGTAGCGAACGGCGGGGGGCGACTGAATCGCCATCAGGTGCTCCTCGCTGGCTTCAGGGGTGCCCGTGGCCGCCGGTGCTTTGGGGCCGCGGCGCGAGCGGCGCCGCATGCCGGACAGAAGGCCATAGCCGGCACCACGCGATGGCATTCGGGACATGTGGAATCAGGCCCGATCTCGTGTTCTGCGCCTTCGACCAGAAGCGCTTGATGAATCGCAAATCGGACATAAAGCAGGAGCGCGAGCACCAGAACGGTCAGGATCGCGACTTCCGCGATCAGGTCGGGCAGCAGGAACGCGATCGCGCCAACAAAGACCTGTGTCCCGAATGCGAGGGCGAGTGCGGCCGCGATGCCCGAGTGCCAGGGACGGCCCTGGCGTCGCCGGTCATAGCGACGAAGCCAGAGCGCGGAAGTCACGACCGCCGTCGTGCTTGCGTTGATCAGCGAGATCAACAGGCCCGACCGCGTAAGCCGCACGGCCCAATCGATGGTCGATCCGCCGGCGATCAACGGCCCGGAGATCAAAGGCCAGTAGATCGTCAGGGAGTGCGCAAGCGTGAACCCCAGCGCAGATGCGGCACCGAACGTGAGTCCGTCGAGCGGCTCACCGAACCGGGGGCGATACACATAAAGGAATAAGGGGCCGGCCAGCATCAACAGTTGCGACGCGATGGGAATCGCGATGGCCGAGAGTCCAAGACCGCTCACGTTGTCGCCGGTCAGCATCGAATGCTCGAGTGAGCCGCCGGCAACAATTCCAAGCAGCGCGCCCAGCACGAGGCCGACGATCATCGTCGCTCCGATCACCAGCCATGGCTCGGATTCGTAGACCTCGACCTCGTACAGGTACATGAGGTAAAGCACGGGCACGACGGACACCGCCACCACGGTCGCGGGTGCAAAGAGATGAAGCGCCGCAAGGATGAGCACGAGCGCTCCGCCCGCCACCAGCGCGAGCCGAAATGGTGCGCCGTGACGGTGCGGCAGATGCGGAAAAAGGGTGGTCACGATCGAGACATGGGCGACGTGCTCGGACGGCACTGCCGCAAACGCATGGTGCCGGCGCGTACTGCCGGTGGCGAGATGAGCCCCGCAATGTCCGCAGAACTCGCCGATCGGAACCGTGTACCCGCAGTGCGGGCACGCCATCAGGGGATGACCCTCCACCGGACGCACGCCCGACTCACCGGCGCGGCGGCCGGCGCCCTTGCGCCTGTCGGTTCCGCCCTTGCGCCTGTCCGGCCCGCGCTGTTTCACGAGCCGCCGCTCTTGATGTAGAGGGCCCACGCCGAATCGAGAGCGGCCGCGTCCATGCTGCCCCACCCGGTAGCGAAGTCCCACCCCGTGGCGGCGTCGAAGCCCAGGTTGTTGCCGGACGTCACGTCGTGAAACGGCTTCGGGTTCAGCTTCGAAGAGTTCTCGCCCATCCAGTAGATGGCCGCGTTCGCAAATCCGATCTCGCGCAGGCTTTTCTTCTTCAGGTCTTGATTGATCAGCGCCGCCGTGGCCGCCCACAGAGGTGTCGCCGCCGAGGTGCCGCCGACCTGTGCGTCCTGGCCGTCGAAAACGACATGGAAACCGGTGGATGGGTCAGCGTCGGCCGAGATGTCGGGCACTTGCCGGAAGCCATGACCGGCGGCTTGCGTCTCGTTCCGCTGATAGCCGGGTGCGGGGTAGAAGGTGCTCGCTCCACCGCCGCCGCCGCTCTGGTCGATGGGGCTTCCCCAAGCCCATTCCTTGTAATAGATGCCCTGCTGCGACTCGAAGACAGAGGTCCCGCCGACTGCGGTCACCGTCGGCAGGGTGGACGGAAAGCTCGCCGCCGGGGGCTGATCTTCGCCGCACGTGAATGCACCGTTGTCGCCGCTGGCCACGAAATGCGTCATCCCCTGTGCGGTGGCGCGGTCCTGGATGCCTGCGTAGTTGTTGCGCGCACCGTTCGGCGTATCCGTTTCGCAAGAACCGAGGCTCTCCGAGATGATCGATCCAAGATGGTCGGTGACCAGCTGGTCGAAGGCGCGGTCGCTGTGACCGAAATCGGACGCCGACATGTAGACGACGAGCTTCGCGTTCGGAGCGACCGAGTGTGCGATCTCGAGATCGAGGGCGGTTTCGCCCTGAGGCTTGTCGGGCGTGCCCCAACTTGGGTTGCGCTTGATCGTCACCAGCGAATCGAAGGCCGGCAGCCCGAACTCTGAAGCGAACTTGTCCAGGTCCTTGAGATTCGGCAGGTCGTCGATCTCGGGAAAGAGGATCGTCTGGCCGGTCCCGTCGAGTCCGGCGTCGCGCAACGCCTTGATGTCGTAGTAGGCGAGCACATCGGCCGGCGTGAGTCCGCCGGGATGGATCGCATAGCTTCGCGCGTGGCGGTAGTTGTCGAGTCCGCTCACGCCTGTCACCACGGCGGCCAGCGTCTCAGGCAATCGCGGCTGGTCGAGCGTGGCATAGAACTCCCTTGTACCGAGGCGATAGTTCTCCAGGTCGACGCTCAGCAACGCCGCCGCCTGCGGCGCGGGGCCGTCGGCGGTGATCAGCTCCGAGCCGGGCCAGCTTGCGCTGAGCCCTGCGGCGTCGAGGGTTGAGACGGCGCGGCTCACCAGGATCGGATCTGGGCCGAAACGGGCGGCAAACTCATCCGGAGAGACCGTGTGCCCCGACGCGATCAGCGCGTCCAGGGCCGTCTGATTGCGCACTTTGAGCCCGAAGCTCAAGTGGACCGTCGTGTCCGGGCCGGTCGGTCCGAGGCGCACCGAATGCTTGATCGCGGCGACAAGGGGAGCCTCCGGTTTCGAGATCCCTATCGATTGCGGCCGGCCCGGCCCCCCAGCCTGGGAGGAGCAAGCACAGACGGCCGCGACCAGAATCGCAATCAGGAATCCGGCACCGGTCGATTTCACGGGAACGAAGCTTCCCAGACCTCGGCCTCGTGAGTGACCATGAAACCAAGCTTTCTGTAGACGTCGAAGGCCCTGGTCTGGCTCAGGCCGTCGACGTAAAGCGACGCGGTTCGGGCTCCTGCTGCCTTCAGCCGCATATCGACTTCGGCGACCAGCCAGCCGGCGAGACCGCGACGGCGGTGCTCGGGGACGGTGCCCACCGAGCTCACAAGCCCGACTGGCTGCGGTCTTGCATCGCGCTCGTAGCGCTCGAGCTCAGCCAACGCGATCGCAACCGGTTCGTCGCCCGGACTTGTCAAGGCCATCACACAAAGCTCAGGCGGACGGTCGCCGACGATCTCTTCGTGCGCCCGGGGTGTGAAGCGCCAATGATCCGCAAAGGAGCGGTTGAAGATTTCGGTCCACGCGCCGGGTGGCGCACCGGCGCCGTCGATCAAGCGGTACCCAGCCACGGGAAGCGGATCACCCATCGGCTCGTCCAGGGAGCGGTCCATGCGCAGCCAGGGTCTGGCGAGGTGCATCCCGAACTCGTGCAGCGGCCGGCTTCCCCGCGCGGTGAAGATCTGGGCCACCCGAGCGCCGCCGGCCCTGGACAGTCCCAACGCCCAGCGCGTTAGGTCGCGCGTCGACTCCGGTGCCCCCACGATGGTCACGCCGGCGATCGCGCCTTCTGGTGACATCCGGCTGCTGACCAGGGCCGCACCGATGATTTGCCCGCCTTCCTCGACGACGCGCGAGCGGGCCTCCCAATCGAATCGCCCGAGCAGGATCGAAAACCTCGTCTCTCCCGGCATGGCGTCCTGACGGCCGGCCTCGATATCCCGCCGCCAGAGCTCGATCAGCCGCGGCAGATCACCGGCGCGGCCTGCCCTCAACTCACGGGGTCCCCGCGAAGTCACGGCGAGCGGCTCCGCCGCCCGCGTGGCAACGGCCGGCACAGCCGGTCCTATGACTTCGTGGGGCTTTCATTCTGTGACGGTGGCGACCACCTCATGGACCTCTGGCGTCGCCCGCCGGATCATCTCCTCCAGCTCGCTCTCGATGCGGTGCGCATGCTCGAGGCTCACATCACCGGCGACCTGCGCCAGCACGTGGGCAAAGATCCGCCCGTCACGAGAGCTCAGCTCCACGTCGAGGCTGCGCTGAACCTCGGGATGGGACGCGACCACCGCCCGCATTGTGTCGGCAAGTTGGGTTCGCCGTGCGGTGATGTCCTGTCCAGGAACCACCATCGGCTCCATCGGCTCGAGGTGGATGTCGATCCGGGTCACGTCGGGCAGGTCGGCGCGGATCGCCTGGTCGAGCGCGCGTCTCGTTTTCGACGCCTGGCTCAATGTTTGGTCGCCCGGCAGTTTGACGTGCATGCTGATGTGCAGCGAGCCGTTGGCCTCGCGCTCCACGGTCACGTTGTGCAGATCCCGCACTCCGCCATTTCGCGCAGCGGCCGCGTGGATCTGCTCGACCAGGTCGCCTCGCTGCTCCTGACCCTCGACGGCGACGGCGAGATCGAGGCGCGGCAGGACGGCGCGGGCTTGATCCTTGATTTCGCGCACCAGTGCGCTCGCCGCTTCGACGGAGAGCATTCGACCCGTGGCGATTCGCGCATCGCCGATCAGGTTTGGGCCTGACCGGCGCACCCGAACCAGGCGGACTTCGCGCACGCCTTCGACGGACAGAATCGCCTTGCGGAGCACGTCTTCAGCGCCCGCTGGAGCTCGATCGATGAGGATGTCGCCCGACCGCCACGCGAGCACGCCCGCCGCGCGAACGATGACCAGCGCGACCAGCAGAGCCGCCGCTGCGTCGGCCCAGATCAAACCCATGCGCACCCCGAGCAGCCCGACGAGGACGCCGATGTTGGCCAGCACGTCGGCGAGCCGGTCCGTTGAGTCGGCCATCATGGCATCGCTCGAGATGGCGCGGCCGATGCGTCTCATCACGAGGCCGCGACCGCTCTCGATCACGATGGTCCCAATCAGCAGCGCGAAGGCGTACGGGGCCGGATTGATCGGCGGCGCCCCGGACGCAAGACGCCGCACCGCCTCGAATCCGATCAGCGCGGCGATGACCAGAAGCAGGATTCCTTCCGCGAATGCAGCGAGATTCTCGGTCCGGCCATGTCCGTACGGGTGCTCCTGATCTGCCGGCTTTCGCGATGTGCGCACTGCAAAGAGCGTGAAGGTGCCGGCTGCGACGTCGAACAACGAATGGACGGCTTCGCTCAGGATTCCGAGGCTTCCTGTCAACAGACCGACGACGAGC
>DATLKH010000289.1:0-2103 GCA_035538475.1 Candidatus Dormiibacterota bacterium
GAAAGATGTTGTCGATGAAAAGCAGCACGTCCGCGCCTTCTTCGTCGCGGAAATACTCCGCCATCGTCAGTCCGGTCAAGCCCACGCGGGCACGCGCGCCCGGCGGTTCGTTCATCTGACCAAAAACAAGGGCGGTCTGCGGCAGCACGCCCGCATCGCCCATCTCGACGAACATGTCGTTGCCTTCGCGCGTTCGCTCCCCCACTCCGGCAAACACGGAGCGTCCTTTGTGCTGGTACGCGATGTTGCGAATCAGTTCCTGCACGATCACCGTCTTGCCGGTGCCCGCGCCGCCGAAAAGTCCGATCTTCGATCCCTTGGCAAACGTGCAGATGAGGTCGATGACCTTGATGCCGGTCTCGAGGATCTCGACCTTCGCCTCTTGCTCTTCGAGCGCAGGCGCGGGGCGGTGTATCGGCCAGCGAGTCGTGCCCTCTGGAGTCGGTTCGTCGTCGATGGCCTCACCGATCACATTGAACAGCCGGCCCAGGGTTTCGACACCTACCGGAACGGCGATCGGTGCGCCAGTCGCGGTCACGACATCTCCGCGCCGCAAACCGTCGGTCGAGTCCATGGCAACCGTCCGAACGACGTTGTCGCCCACGTCGGACTGGACCTCGAGCACGACGCGGCGGTCACCGGACTTTGCATCGAGCGCTTCATAAAGTTCGGGAGCCTGACCTGGCTCGAACTCGACGTCGACCACGGCGCCGATGATCTCGACGATGCGCCCTTGACGGCCGGTGCTCTTCTTTTCCTTTGCTTCTGGCTTGGCTTTGGTCTTTGCCATCAGATCTCCTTGTTTCTTACCCTTCTGCGCTCACGGCCTGGGCGCCGCTGACGATCTCCATGAGCTCGGTGGTGATGCCGGCCTGGCGAACTTTGTTGGCGTAAAGGGTCAGCGAGTTGATCAGGTCACCCGCCGCATTCGTGGCGTTCTGCATCGCGATCATCTTGGCCGAGTACTCGCTGGCCTTGTTCTCCAGGACGGCTTGAAAGACCTGAGTCTCGACGTACCGGGGAAGCAACCCGTCCAGCACGGACTCTGGGTCCGGCTCGTAGATGTAGTCCGCACGCGGGCCTTCTTGCTCGCGTTCTCGCTTCGGAATCTCGGCCGGGATCAACGTCCGGATCGTCGGCTCCTGGCGGATCGTCGAGACCCATTTCGCGTAGCAGAGAAGCACCGCATCCGTATTTCCCTTCGCGTACTCGTCGAGAGCAACGGTCACTGCAGGCAGGACCAGCGCTTCGGTCGGCCGGTCGGGCAAGTTGCTGACCTCGGCGATGACGTCACGGCGATAGCGCAACAAGAAGTCGCGACCCTTGCGACCCAGCGTCACGTACTGCGGATGGTCCGGATAGTTCTCCTGCATGTATCGCGTCGCTGTCCGGATGTTGTTGACGTTGACCGCTCCGGCAAGTCCCTTGTCGGTGGTGACAAGGATCATCACCGCCCGCTTGCCCTCACGTCGCACGAGAAACGGATGCTTGTACTCGGTGGCCCGGTCGCTGACGGTTTGCAGCACCTCGATCATCTTGTCCGCATACGGGCGGGTGGCCTGGACGGCGGCCTGAGCCTTGCGCAGGCGCGTCGCCGCCACGACCTGCATCGCCTTCGTGATCTTTTGCGTGTTTTTCACGGAGTCGATGCGGCGGACGATGTCTCGGTAGGAAGGCACTAGCTCTTACCCGTCTTCTTCTTCGAGCCGGGCTTGGGTGCGGCGGCCGCGGGTTCAGGCTCCGGTGTATGCTCCGCCGCCGGCTTCGACGCCGGTGCGGGGTCCGCTTCCTCCTTGTATCCCTCGACACCGAACTGGTGATTGAAAGTCGAGATCGCCGCGTTCAGGCGCGCGAACAGGTTGTCGTCCAGCGCCTTCTGCTTGTCGATCTCACCGAGCAACGAGGAGCGATCACTCTTCAGGAAGCGGACGAATCCCGCGTCCCACTCGCGAACCCGCGCCACCGGAACCTTGTCGAGATGTCCCTGCGTGCCGGCGTACAGCACCGCCACCTGCTCGGAGAGCGGCACGGGCTGGTACTTGTCCTGTTTCAGCAGCTCGGTCAGGCGCGCGCCTCGCTCCAGCTGGTTCCGGGTTGCGGTGT
>DATLKH010000290.1:0-18269 GCA_035538475.1 Candidatus Dormiibacterota bacterium
CGTAGGTGCGGTAGACGCGATGGCCGAAACCCATGAACCGGACTTTCTTCTTGCGAGCCTCGCGCAGCCAGCGTTCGGCGTTTTCGGGAGTGCCGATCTCCTCTAGCTGCTCGATCACGGCGGATGGAGCGCCGCCGTGCGCGGGGCCCTTGAGAGCGCCGATGGCACCGACCACGCACGAGGCCAGGTCCGAGTCGGTCGAGGCGATGACTCGGGCGGTGAACGTCGATGCGTTCATTCCGTGATCGGCGAGCAGAACGAGATACGTGTTCAAGGCCCGCACAATCTCCGGCGAAGACTCCTTGCCGTTGAGCATGTAGAGGTAGTTGGCCGCGTGGGCGAGATCGGCCCGGGGCTTGACCCCCTCCAGGCCCAAGCCCTTGCGATGGAAGGCGGCCAGGATGGTCGGGAACGAGGCCGTCACGTGCAGCGCGAGCGGGATCGTCGGCTTCTCGAGCCGGTGCTCGACGCCTTGCACCGACACCACGCTCCGCAGCACGTCCATCGGATCCGTGTCTTTGGGCAGGGCTTCCAGCGTGGCGGCCGCCGCCGGCGTGAGAGAGCGCGAACCGGCCAGCTCGAGAGTCAGACCGTCGAGCTCGGCGCGAGTCGGGAGGCGACCGTTCCACAACAGGTATGCCACCTCTTCGAACGACATGTCCTCGGCCAGGTCCGCGATCACGTAGCCCCGGTACACGAGCCGTCCGTTCTGGCCGTCGACCATCGAGATCGCGGTCTGCGCCGCGACTATGCCCTCGAGACCGGGAACGTACGTCGACATCGCTTAGCGCTTGGCCAGCTGCGCCGGCTTCTTCCCAGGCTGTGGACCGATCCAGCGGGACGCGGGTCGAATCAACCGCAAGTCGGTCAGCGACTCGAGCACATGTGCGGTCCATCCGGCGACGCGCGAAGTCGCAAAAATCGTCGTGAACAGCTCTTTCGGAATGCCCACGCCGCTCAGCACGACGGACGCCCAGAAATCGACGTTGGTCGCGTTCGGGCGGTCGGGATGCGCTTCGGCGAGGATGCGCAGGGCGACTTCCTCGGTGCGCGCGGCCGTGCGGTGCAGCTCGGGATCCGCCTCTTTAGCCATCTCGCGCAGGATCTTGGCGCGGGGATCGTACGTCCGATACACGCGGTGGCCAAAGCCGGCGAAGCGTTCGTGTCGCGCATGCGCGTCGGTCAAATACTTCTCGGCGTTCTCAGCCGACCCGATCTTGTCAAGCAACGTGCGCGCCGCGTAGGTCGCGCCACCATGCGCGGGACCCTTCAACGCGGCGATGGCGGCGACCACGCAAGAGGTGAGGTCGCTTCCGGTCGAAGCCACCACGCGACAGGTGAATGTGGAGGCGTTGAGGCCATGATCAGCGAGCAGCACGAGATACGTGTCGAGCCAGTGCACCTTGGCCGCGGGCGGCTCTTCGCCCGTCATCATCCACACCAAGTTGGCGGCGTGGCTGAGGTCGGAGCGAGGATCCACCGGATCCTGGCCCTGCCGCCGGCGTTGGATCGCTCCGACGATGGTGGGGAAGACCGCGGTCAACGCGATTGCTTCTTCAAGCGTCGGTTTCGCGAGCGCCTTTCGCGCGCCTTGCGCCGAGACCACGGTGCGAAGTGCGTCCATCGGGTCGGTGTCGGGATCCATCGCCATCAAAGCGCCACGCGCCGACTTGCTCAGGGCACGCGCCGACGCCATTTGCTTGCGGAGCGCGGCGAGCTGACTCTCGTTCGGAAGCTCGCCATTCCACAACAGGTAAGCCGCCTCTTCGAAGCTCGCAACGGGGACGAGATCCTCGATCAGATATCCGCCGCGATAGATGAGGCGGCCGCCTGATCCGTCCACCTCGCTGACAGCGGTCTCAGCAGCCACCACACCTTCCAGCCCCGGGCTGAACTCCGCCACTTCGAATAAAAGTTTAGAGAGAGCCGAACGACGACCGGTACAAAGCCGTACTGCGAACGGGTGCAGTGGTCGGGCGAGGCAACAAATCGCAGCCGGATGGTTAAGGTTCTTTAGCTCTGATGCGCCGAATCAGGTGGCTGCCGCTGTGCATCGCTGCGGTGATCGTGACCGCGGCGTGCGCTCCGTCGACTCAAATGGCGCCGGCACCCAAAAGCAGCTCGCTGACATGTCCTCGAGGCCAGGATGCGCCGACGTTTTCCCCCTCGTCGACATCGAGTCGCAACCTGGAGCTCGTCAATCTCAAAGGCAGCCGGAAGTACGTGGTGCGCGACCTCACCGACATCCTGAACGTCAGCAACGTGAGCACTCTGGACGACAAAGGCTCGGGCTGGCGCTTCGCCAGCTCGAGTGAGCTCTCGTACTTCGACGACCAGGGCATCGTGCGCATGCCGTTCGGCGGTGCGCCCAAAACGGCCGTCGCGTGCGCTCACGTTTGGGCGCTGGCATGGAGCCCGGATGCGACCTCCGCGGCATACGTCACATCGACGGACGGCGCCGGAAACAGCGAGCTTCACATCGTGAGCGGAGGTCAGAACCGGCTCGTCGAGACAATGACCGGAAACCCGCTCACCGACTGCAACGGCTACGACTGCGCTGAGCGAATCTCGGTAGACCTCAGCTATTCGCCCGACGGCGCCTCCGTTTCCTATGTCCAGAGCTGGGGTGGGCCTGTGTTCAGGCTCTGGAAGGCGGACGGCACCCAGGCGAAGAGCCTCGACGGGACAGGCAAGGGTCCTGGCCAGGCGACATTTCCGAGCATGTCGGTCTGGTCGGGCACCAGGCTGTACTGGCGCGACGACAAGGGGATCGAGGTGTGGCAGAACGGACAGCAAACGCTGCTGCTGCCCGGAGTGGCGTGGATCCATCCGCACGCTTCTCCCGGCGCCGCTCTCATCACCTACATGACCAGGGATCCATCGACCGGGCAGCCCGATGTCTACGTATTCGACACCAACACTGGAAAGATCACGCAGATCGCGAAGTTCCGCAGTGAACCGCGATTTCTCAACTCGCACTTGATCTGGTATCGCGAGGAGCGGCCGTGCGTTCCGGCGGATACCCTTCCGTGCCCGGACGCGAAGATGATCCCGAGCGGCAAGACCGACATCTACGACCTACAGGACAAAACCGAGATCGAGTCCTTGGTTCAGGCGGTCTTCGACGTCTGGCCGCACTAGATCCTCCCAAAATCCGGATCGTCGCGACCAACCGCATTCTCGTCGCGTGAAATGTCCGGATCGTCGCGACGATCCGACTGTTCAGACCTTCAGGGCTTAGACCATTCCCAGTTCCCAGCGCGCTTCCTCCGACATGCGCTCTGGGGTCCATACCGGCTCGTAGACGATGTCGACGTTGGCGTCCTTGATGCCGGGCAGGCGCAGCAGGTGGTCGCGAACGTCCGCCATCACATCACCCGCCATCGGGCAGCCGAGCGCCGTCAGCGTCATCTTGACGTCCACGCGCTCTGGCTTGATCGCGATGTCGTACACGAGCCCCAGGTCGACGATGTTGACGGGGATCTCGGGGTCGTAGCACTCGCGCAGCACATCGATGACGTCTTCAGGGCGCAAAGTCGCGTCAGGCGCGACGTCAGTCGTGACGGCCGGCTCAGTGCCCATCAGGCATCTCCAGCGGGAGGCCCGCTTTCCGCCAGGCGTCGGTCCCGCCTTTGAGGTTCGCGACTTCTTTGGCGCCGAGAGCGACCGCCATCTCGGACGCGGTGGCCGACCTGCTGCCCACCGCACAGACGAACAGCGTCCGGTCCTGGAATTTGTGTGCCTTCGGCGCCTTCAGGATGTCGTTCAGCACGACGTGGCGGGCCCCCGGGATATGGCCCCGGTTCCACTCCCAATCGTCGCGGACGTCGACGACCTCATAGCCCTGATCGATCAGCTGCTTCGCCTCTTCGACGTTGACCAGGCGGTAGGGGACGTTCGGTTCAGACATACCTATCTATTACTCCTCGTCCATGTCGGCCAATCCATACGCGCCGACCTTCAGAACTTTCAGCGCCAGCAGCGCGCATTTGATGCGCGCGGGCGAGATGTCGATGCCGAGCTCGCCCAGCACTTCGTCTTTGTTTATCTTCTTCGCCTCTTCGAGCGACATCCCCTTCAGTCGCTCGGTGAGCAGTGAGGCGGATGCCTGTGAGATCGCACAGCCTCGGCCGTGGAAGCGGATGTCCTCGATCACATCGTCTTTGACGCGGAAGTCCATCCCGACCACGTCGCCGCAGAGCGGGTTGTCCTCCTCGTGGCTGATGTCCGGGTGCTCGAGGCGACCGAAGTTCCGCGGGTTCTTGTAGTGGTCTAGGATGTACTCGCGATAAAACTGGTCGTTAGGAGAAGCTGGGAGGGAACTGCTCATGCGGCCGAAAGCTCCATTCGGGGTGAATAAAACTGGTCGTCGGCGATCAACGGCTTGCTCACGCGAATATCCTCTGGGCTTCCTTGATCGAGCTTACGAGCCGGTCGATCTCCTCCTTCTGCGTGTAAACGTAAAAGGAAGCGCGCGCGGTCGCCGCCACACCGATCCGTGTCATCAGAGGCATCGCGCAGTGATGTCCTGCCCGCAAGCACACCTGATCGCGGTCCGCGATCGTCGCGAGGTCGTGCGGGTGGATGCCATCGAGCGCAAACGAGATCACTCCCGCGCGCCGCGATGGGGGTGGGCCGAAGACCGTGAGCTCTTCGACTTCGCTGAGCGCTTCATAGGCGTACTCGGTGATCTCCAGCTCGTGCGCCCTCACGGCGTCCATGCCCAGACCGTTCAGGTAGTCGACCGCGGCGCCGAGCCCGATCACCTCGCCGATCGCCTGGGTGCCGGCCTCGAACTTCCACGGCAGGTCGTGATAGGTCGTGCCCTCGATCCGTACGGTGCGGATCATGTCGCCGCCGCCCATGAAGGGATCCATCGCCTCGAGCAGCTCGCGCCGGCCGTACAGGATCCCGGCGCCGGTCGGCCCCAGCATCTTGTGGCCGCTGAAGGCGTAGAAGTCACAGCCCAGCGCCTGCACGTCGACCGGCTGGTGTGGCGTGCTTTGCGCACCGTCGACCAGCACTGTCGCCCCTGCTTTCTTCGCCGCCGCCACCATTTCGCGCGCGGGATTGATCGTGCCCATCGCGTTGCTGACTGCGTTGAACGCGACCAGCTTGGGCTCGCGCTTCAAGAGCTCGGCGAACTGATCCTGCCGGAGCTCGCCCCTCTCGTCGATGTCGACGTATTCGATGCGGGCGCCTTTCTCCGCGGCGAGGATCTGCCACGGCACGATGTTCGAATGGTGGTCGAGAATGGTCAGGACGATCAGGTCCCCGGCCTTGATGTTCTTACGTCCCCACGCGTACGCGACCAGGTTGATGCCTTCGGTGGTGCCGCGGACGTTGATGATCTCTTTGGTTGATGCGGCGTTGATGAACGCGCGCACCTTCTCGCGAGTGGCTTCGTACCGGACCGTCGCTTCCTCGGCGATGCGATAAGCGGCGCGGTGGATGTTCGAGTTGAATTTCTCGAAGTAGTCCATCATCGCGCCGGTCACCTGGCGGGGCCGCTGCGACGTGTTGGCCGAGTCGAGATAGGCGATGCCCGTCTCGAAAATCGGGAAGTCGGCCCTTACCTTGGTGACGTCATACGTCAACGTAGACATCACCGTCCTCCACAGTCACGGCATAGGTGTGGGCGGGGATCACGGCCGGGAGGCCGGTCACCTTGCCGGTTTGCAGGTTGAAGCGTGAGCCGTGCTGCGGACACTCCACGTCCATGCCCCACAGCTCGCCGTCGCTCAGCGAAAACTCCTCGTGGGTGCAGACGTCGTTGAGCGCGTAGAAATTTCCATCCTCCGCGTGCGCGAGGCACACCGGGGTGTTGCCGGCGTCGACGTGCTTCATGGTCTCTTGGGGCACCTCGGCGACTGAGGCCACACGGTACCTACCCAATGCGCGACTCCAGCTCCGCCTCGACGAGCTTGCGCGCATCCTCGAACGGAATGCGGTCGAGGACGTCTCCAAAAAATCCCTGAATCAACATTCGCTTCGCCGTGGCTTCCGGAATCCCGCGTGAGCGCAGGTAGAAGAGATGCTCGGGATCGACCGGACCGACAGTTGCACCGTGCGTGCATCGGACGTCGTTGTTGTCGATCTCGAGCATCGGGATCGAGGTGGCCTTGGCCTTGTCTGACAGCACCAGGTTTCGGTTGGCCTGATACGCGTCGGAACGCGCCGCGTGCTTTTCGATCCGAATCAGTCCCGCATACACGGTGCGGGCCACGCCGGACAGAGCGCCTTTGAACAAGAGATCCGAACGTGTGTTGCCGACGCGGTGGTCCTGCAGCGTGTGGAAGTCGAAGAACTGCTCGCCCGAAGCGAAGTAGATCGCTTTCAGCTCGGCATTCGCGCCTTCGCCCGCCAATGAGGCTTCGACACGGGTCTTTGAGAACTTGCCGCCGAGCGTCACGTTGAAGAGGCGCAGCGTCGAATCCTTCTGCAGCTCGGCGCGGTGGTCGGAGAAATGCCAGACGTTGCGGCCCCACTTCTGAACCGCGACATATCCAACTTGCGCACCTTCGCCCACGAAGATCTCGGCTGATCCAGTCCGGTATCCCGACTCGTCGTTGTCTTCGGCGACATACTCGTCGAGGTAGTTGAACCGAGAGCCCTTGCCGGCAACGATGACGGTATGCGGCATGACGGACGACCCTGACTCGAACGACATGTGGCGAGCCGTGATCGGCTCGTCGATCGTCACGCCGTCCGGGACGTAGAGAAACACTCCGCCTGTGAAAAAGGCTGCATGGAACGCGGCCAGCCTGTCGCGGTCTGACCGTGCAAGCGAGAAGAGCCTCGGCTCGATGATCTCGCGATACTTCGGGGCCGCCTCGTACGTCAGCTGTTCCAGGATTACCCCGCCCGAATCGCCGCCCATGGTGACCAGCGGCCAGCCTTCGTGTTCCCGGCCGACTTTCTCGAACCTCAGGAACTCGCTTGGGTTGAGCCGGCCTACGTCGGTCCGCCGCCACTCCTCGTCCGTGCGGGTGGGCATCGGCAGGCGCTCGTAGTTCTCGAGCGCTGAACGTCTTCGGTCTCGAAGCCAGTCGGGCTCACCCTTGAAGATCACGTCTTCAAGGGTCGCGGGCGAACTCAGGACCATCTAACCGACCGAGCCCTCCATCTCGAGCTGGATCAGGCGGTTGAGCTCGACCGCGTACTCGAGCGGAAGCTCCTTGGTGAACGGCTCGATGAAGCCGTTGACGATCATCGTTTCGGCTTCGGCGCGCGGAATGCCGCGGCTCATCAAGTAGAAGAGCTGCTCATCGCTCACCTTGCTCACGGTCGCCTCGTGTCCGAGGGTCACGTTCTCCGCATCGACGTCGTTGTACGGATACGTGTCGCTCCGCGACTCGTCGTCGAGCAGCAGCGCGTCGCACTTGACGAAAGACTTGCAGTTGTTCGCGCCGGGATAGATCTTCACGTGGCCGCGATACGAGGTGCGGCCGCCGGCCTTGCTGATCGACTTCGAGGTGATGGTCGAGGTCGTGTTCGGCGCGACGTGGATCATCTTGCCGCCCGCGTCCTGGTGCTGACCGTTGCCCGCAAACGCGACCGAGAGCACGTCGCCCTTTGCGCCCGGCTCCATCAGATAGACGCTCGGATACTTCATCGTGATCTGAGATCCGAGGTTGCCGTCGACCCATTCCATGGTTGCGTCGGCATAAGCCATCGCGCGCTTGGTCACGAGGTTGTAGACGTTCGTCGACCAGTTCTGGATCGTCGTGTAGCGACAGCGCGCGTTCTTCTTGACGATGATCTCGACCACCGCTGAGTGCAGCGAGTCGGTGGTGTAGATCGGCGCCGTGCAGCCTTCGATGTAGTGGACGAAAGAATCTTCATCACAGATGATCAGGGTCCTCTCGAACTGGCCCATGTTCTCCGCGTTGATGCGGAAGTAGGCCTGCAGCGGGATGTCGACCTTGACGCCCTTAGGCACGTAAATGAACGACCCACCCGACCAGACGGCGCTGTTGAGCGCCGAGAACTTGTTGTCCGCGGGCGGGATGACCGTGCCGAAGTACTCCTTGAAGAGGTCGGGATGCTGACGCAATGCGGAGTCGGTGTCGAGGAAGATCACGCCTTGCTTCTGCAGCTTTTCCTGCAGCGAGTGATAAACCACCTCTGACTCGTATTGCGCCGAGACGCCGGCGAGGAATTTGCGCTCCGCCTCCGGCACGCCGGGCCGGTCGTACGTCTCTTTGATCTCAGGCGGCAGCTCGTCCCAAGACTTGGACTGCTGCTGCGCCGGCTTCAGGTAATAGAAGATGTTTTCGAAATCTATCCGCGAAAGATCGGCGCCCCATGTCGGCATGGGCTTCTTGCGGAAGATCTCCAACGAGCGGAGCCGGAACTTCGTCATCCATTCGGGCTCGCCCTTCATGTGCGAGATCTCTTTGACGACCTCTTCGTTGAGGCCCCGCTTCGCCTTGAAGACGTAGTCCTCCGGGAAGAAAAAGCCGTACTTCTCCTTGTAGTCGACGCCGACTTCGAGTTTGGGTGCGGTTGCCATCAGCTCACCTCCTGCGGCTGAGCATGCTGAGCCGTTTCTTCCTTGCCCCATTCCGAGTAACCGGTTCGCTCGAGGCGATCAGCGACTTCCGATCCGCCCGACAGCACGAACTTGCCGTCGACCAGCACGTGCACGAAATCGGGCTTGATGAATTCGAGGATCCGTGTGTAGTGCGTGATGATCAGGACGCCGAGCTCCGGACCGCGCATGCGGTTCACGGCCTCGGCGACGAACTTGATCGAGTCGATGTCGAGACCCGAGTCGGTCTCGTCGAGGATGGCGATCTCAGGCTTCAGCACCGCCATCTGCAGGATCTCCGCGCGCTTCTTCTCGCCGCCGGAGAAACCGTCGTTGATATAGCGGGGCAAGAACGAGTCGTCCATGTGCAGAACTTCCAGCTCGCCCTTAAGCAACGAGCGGAACTCTTTCGGCGTGACCTGCTTCGACTTGTCCTTGCCGTCGTATCCACGCTTGGAGTTGAGCGCGGTGCGCAAGAAGTTGGCCATCGAGATTCCGGGTACCACCACGGGGTACTGGAAAGCGAGAAACATGCCCAGGCGTGCCCGTTCGTCAGGCTCCAGCTCGAGGATGTTCTGTCCTTTGAACAGCACCTCGCCGCTGTCGACCGTGTAGCCCGGATGTCCCATCAGCGTGTGCGACAGCGTCGACTTGCCGGATCCGTTGGGGCCCATGACCGCATGAACCTCGCCTTTGTCGATGGCGAGCGAGACGCCCTTCAGGATCTGGCGCCCTTCGACGCCGGCGTGCAGGTCTTTGATCTCGAAATCAGCCAACTTTCTTTTCGTTCTCCTTCATCACGTAGGTGCAGTCGTCAGCCTTCTCTGACATCCAGGTCGTCCGGGTCACGTCCACGCCCAGCAACCGCTCGTACATCTGCTGCTCGTTCAGGCAGGGCAGCCCGGTGCGGGCCGCGATGTCCTGGATGGGGCAGTTGCAGTGGCGGATCGCGAGACCGCCGTCGCCAAGCTGCACCACTTCGGCCATGTGACCGTGCTCGGTGGCGAGTTGGGCGAGCGCGCGGACTCGCGCTTCAAAGTCTAGGCCGGCCAATCGTGGGGCGTATTCAGCCTCGAGCCGGGCCGCGCGACGCTCGAAAAATCGCTTCAGCTGCTCGTTGGTCATGAAGTCGATGAGCTCGGTCGTAAGCTCGCGATGGCCGTCGGGGAAATGCGTGAGCGCGGCCGGTGTCAGCCGGTACACGTTTTCTGGACGTCCCCGGCCGTGCGGCTCGGCCTGGGCGACGGTCGTCAAGCCGTCTTCTTGAAGCGAGTCCAGGTGGCGAACCGCGCCTTGCTTGGAGACCTCCAGGTGCGAGGCGATCTCGGCGAGCGTCGCCTGGCCGTGCGTCTTGAGAAAAGCAAGAATGGTTTCTCGCTTGGATTCCACAAACCTGAGTCTACGAGTTTTTCAACGCGTTTGTTGAAATACCCAGCGGCTGTACTCGGCATCGCGCTTGCCTTCCTGCCCTCGACCCTGGCCTGGGAGCCGTCGGCTACGGTTTCAGGGGTCTTCGATCTCGCCGGGCCGCGGAGCGACGGCACGCTGGAAGTGGCCGGATCCGGCGCGCTGTGGACCATGGGTCAGTCCGGGACCTTGACCCGTTTCGCTGCCGGCGAGGATGCCGGAGCCGAGCCCTACATCGCGGTTTCGCCTGGACACCACGTCGCGTCTGCGAATTGTGATTTCCCAAAGGACGAAACCTACGTCCTGCGTCTCCACGCGCCGACCGGCATCACGCGCGTGAGCGCCGACGGCCGGCAGACGAGCTCCTTGGTGAGCCTTTCCGTGCCCGGCTTGAACGGAATCGCTTTCGACACTGTCGGCACTTTCGACCATCGCTTGCTCGCCACAGCGACGGTCAACGGCAAGACGGAGCTCGTCGCGGCCGACTGCAACGGCGCGGTTCGAGTGATCACGAAATCGGCTCCTGTGGTCGAAGGCGGTTTGGCGGTGGCGCCGACGTCGTTCGGTCTTTTCGGCGGCACGCTGATCGCGCCCGACGAGCTGAGTGGCGTGATCTGGTCGATCGGACCAGATGGCACGAGCCATCAGGTCGTTGAATCAGGGCTTCCGAAAGGTGGCGATATCGGCGTCGAGTCGGTGGCTTTCGTCCCGCCGGGATTCAGCCGCGGCGGTTCCGTGTACTACGCGGACCGGTCGACGCCAAACAATCCACATCCAGGCACCGACCACGTGCTGCGCGTGTCGAGCTCTGACCTCGTTGCCGCCGGCGTGAAAGATGGAGATCTTTTGGCGGCGACGGAAGGCGGGGCTTCGATGATCGACGTTCGCTGCGAAACTTCATGCGCAGTGACCACGATCGTCGGCACCCCGACCACGGCTCATGGGGAAGGGCACATCGTCTTCGCACTCAATGCCGCAAATCCGACCCCGACGGCGACAGCCATAGCCGCGAGCCCGCGACCGAATCCTGGAACTGTGAACCCGGCGCCATTCGTCGCACTTTTCGCTGCTGTGATCGCCGGGTTGGCGGCCATCTTCGTCGCGGCGAGCCGTCGCCGCCGCTGAACATCGACCGCCTTCTACTGCTGGGCGCGCGAGGGTTGCGCGGCTTCGGTTTCGGATTCTCGGCGGTGCTCATCGGAATCCATCTGGAGCGCCAGGGTCTCGCTCCCGCGTGGATCGGCGTGACGCTTGGGATTGGTCTGGCTTCCGCCTCGCTCATGGGTCTGGCGTCTGTCGCCCTTGCCGCACGGATCGGACGGCGTCCCGTCCTGGCGCTGATCGGTCTACTCATGGCCGTGAGCGGCTTTGACCTGGCATTTTCGAGCGCGCCCGCCCTACTGGTGGTGTCCGGAATCACCGGAATGCTGGGCGCATCAGGCGTGGACCTCGGGCCGTTCGCGCCGCTGGAGCAAGCGGCCCTGACAGAGGTGACGGCGGAAAAGCTCCGCAACCTGGCGTTCGGCCGGTACTCGTTGACGGGGGGAATCTTCAACGCGGCCGGTGGCCTGGCGGCGACTGCGGCGAGCGCAAGCAACGGCCGCGCTTTCTTCGTCCTGTATGGATTGCTCGGGCTCTTGACCGGTGCCCTGCCGCTCTTCATGAGCGCGCGTGCCGAGTCGGAGCTTCGCGCCTCGCTGCTGGCGCCGCTGCGCGATCCAACCCGAGTCCGACTGTTGGGAGGACTGGCCGCGCTCTTTGCTTTGGATTCGCTCGCCGGCGGATTTGTCGCCAACGCCGTGATCGCTTACTGGCTGCACGTCCGGTTTGGCGCGTCGCCGGCACTCCTCGGACCGTTTTTCGCTGCCGTTGCAATCCTGCAGTCCGTCTCCTATGAGATCTCGGCACGGCTGTCGGTCCGCATCGGACTGATCAACACCATGGTCTTCACTCACCTGCCGAGCAACGTGCTGCTGCTGCTTGTCGCTTTCACGCCGACTGTCGGATGGGCGATCGCGCTCTTGCTCGCTCGGTTTCTGCTCGCTCAGATGGACGTTCCGGCGCGACAGGCGTACGTCGTATCGATCGTGCCTGCGTCCGAACGTGCGTCAGCGCTGGCGCTCACCGGCGCGGTGCGCGGGGTCGCCCAGGCAGCTGGTCCGCCGCTTGCGGGATTGGCCATCGGCGCGGCCGCCTTCGGAGTCCCGTTCTTCGCCGGCGGAGGCTTGAAGATCGTTTACGACCTTTCTTTGTTCACCGGCTTTCGCCACCGGCGGGCCATGCACGAGAGTTAGCGATCATGGAAGAGGATCTCTCACAGCTCGAGGCTTCTGAGCTGGAGCGCCGCGTTTCGGAGTTGCGCGAGCAGATGAAGCCTCTGGAGCAAGCGCTCGGCACGCTGCGCGGCCGGCGCGACGTGCTGCTGACCGAGCTGCGGCGCCGCCAGCGCACGGCCCAGCGCGTGAATCGCGCGGATCTGAAGGCCGCGATGCGAGAGGGCAAATTTCCGACCGTGCTCGAGCTGGTCGCGAGCAGCGATGCGGGCTCGCTCGACGAGTACGTCTACAACTTGAAGACAGGAGGCGAAGTGCGGCTGGGGTTTCCCGGGTCGCGCAGCCAGAGCTTGACATTCACCGATGGAGTGCGGCTCGCGCACGCGAGCGATCTTGCGCATGCGGCGAAGCTTTATGCCGCGGGTTGGGAGCTCGGCAGTCCTGGACGGCCGGGGGTGCGAGTCCACTTTCCGGGCACGCGGCAGGAACGCCTGGTGGCTTCCGAAGAGGTTTTTGCCCGACCGCTTCGTTGACCTGAATTCTTCAAAAGACACCTTTGGCGTCACAGACGCCGAATTCGGCAGAGTGAAACGTACCTTTGGCGTCAGAGGCGCCGAATCTCACGCCGGATAGCGTGATCTCGCGTAACCCTTTCCCGGCGCCGGCCGTTCAGTCAACCCGGGCGGGTACAATCCTGCGCGCCCCTTTCTGATCTATTTCTATGGCCCGAAACCATCCTGAGCGGATAAAGACAAAGGGCGGACACAGTCCCCGAGCTCGGATCCACGCCGGGTGGTCGCCGATCGGGCAGAAGATGCGCCGCACTGCCGTCCTGCGCGGCCTCGGTTTTCTCGTCGCCGTGCTGCTGGTGATCGGGTTCGCGGCTGACGCTTACGCGCAGTCTTTCTTCGAGAGCCTGCCCTCCATCCAGGGCCTCGACTCGGCGGCTTTCGCCGGCGACACCATCATCCGCGACGCCACGGGCACCATCATCCTGGCCGACGTCGGCAACCATGGCGACCATCGCCTTGCCGTGAAGCTGAAGGACGTCGCCCCGGTCATGGTCCAGGCCACGGTGGCGATCGAGGACAAGGGCTTCTACACCAACCCTGGCTTCGACATCCAGGGCATCATTCGGGCGGCGTTCGACAACCTTCGCTCGGGACACGTGGTGGGCGGTGGAAGCACGATCACGCAGCAGCTCGCCAAGCAGCAGTTCCTGACCCCCGACCAGACCTACAGCCGCAAGATCAAGGAGCTGGCCCTTTCCTACGAGCTGAGTCAGACGTATTCGAAAGACCAGATCATGGAGCTCTACCTCAACAAGAGCTTCTACGGCTCGCAGTCGTACGGCGTGGAAGCCGCCGCCGAAACCTATTTCCACATCCCCGCCTCCAAGCTCGATCTGGCACAGGCGTCTGTTTTGGCTGGACTTCCGCAGGCGCCGACTGAGTGGAACCCCAACCTGCATCCAGATGCGGCCAAGCTGCGCCAGACCGAGGTCCTGCGCGCCATGGTGCGGTCGGACTACATCACTCAGGACGCCATGGACAAAGCTCTAGCCGAGAAGCTGACCTACAACGCTCCGATCAACAGCTTCCTGGCGCCCCACTTCGTCGACTACGTGCAGGCCGAGCTGCGGCAGCTCGGGTTCCAGCCCGGCGTTCAGCAGCTTAACGTCGTCAGCACCCTGGTCTGGAGCCAGCAGGTGATCGGCGAGCAGATCGTGAGCAGCAACCTCCAGAACAACCTGTACCGCGACCGCAGCGGCAAGCTGTCGTCGGGCATGGTGGCGATTCAGCCGTCCACCGGGGAAATCACGATGATGGTCGGGTCGCCGAACTACAACGACCCGGACGGCGGTCAGATCAACTACACGACGCGCGAGCGAAACATGGGTTCCTCGATGAAGCCCTACACGTACGGCGCCGTGATCAACGCCCGAGCTGCGACGGTGGACACGCCGGTTTACGACGGCCCCTCGCCGCTGATCTACAAGGACTGCTGCAACACGGCCAAGATCTACAACTACGACGGCAAGACGCATGGCGTGCTGCCGCTGAAGAAGGCGATGGGCAACTCGCTGAACATCGCGGCGGTGAAAGTCGAGCTTTCGATCGGCGTTCCCGCGGTGCTTTCGTGGATGCGCAACCTGGGCGTGGATCCTCGATACGTGAACCCCGACGGCACGTATGACCCGAACGCGCCTGCCGATGAGTACGGTCCCTCGCTGACGCTGGGCGGTTATCCCATCACGCTGCTGGAGCACGTGAACGGAATCGCCACGTACGCCGACATGGGCGTGTACCACACGCCAGAATCCATCTTGAAAGTCACCGACTCACACGGCAACGTGCTGTATCAGACACACCCCGACCAGCGAGCTCGACTGGCGATCGACCCGGGGGTGGCGTACATCATGGCCCAGATCATGGCCGACGACCAGAACCGGTGCATGATCTTCGGCTGCAACAGCGCTCTGCACTGGGCCGATCGCACAGTGGCCGCGAAAACCGGAACGACCGACAACTTCAAGGACGCGGCGACCATCGCCTTCACGCCCGACCTCGCAGTCGGCATCTGGGTCGGCGACATTCGCGACAACAACCACTTCATGATTCCTCAGTCGGACGGTGTGTTCGTCGCGTCGCCGGCGGTCCACGCATTTGTCGAGCAGGCGCTTGCAGGCGTTCCCAACCACTGGTACTCGACGCCGCCAGGGGTCGTCCCCGGCCCTAACAACAGCTGGTATCTCGCGGATACGACCAGCATCTCGAAGCTGCCTGGCGACAACCCGCCGAGCCCGACACCGAGCGCGCCGAGCTTCGTGATTCCACCCGACCCAGGTACAGGTCCAGTGCTGGCGAGCCCAACCCCGTGCCCATCACCAAGTCCGGTGCCCTGCCACTAAGCCTGCGCTGACCGACCGTAGAATCCCGGTTCGTGACTCTCTCGGTCGTCGCTGAGCGTCTGCCCAAGAGCCTCCTCCGCCTCACCATCGAAGTTCCGGTCGAAACCGTCGACGCCACTTACGAGCGGGTACTGAACCGCCTCGCGTCGCGCGCGAAGATCGAAGGCTTTCGCCCGGGCAAGGCTCCTAAGGCGCTGGTCGAGGCACGCATCGGCCCGGCGGCGCTGCGCGAAGAGGTGGTCGAGACGATGGTTCCGGAAGTCGTTCGGGAGGCGCTCGACAAAGAGTCCATCGACCCGATCGAAAACCCAGACGTCGAAGTCCTCGAGCTGGAGCGCGGCCGTCCGGCGAAGTTGAAGGCGACGATCAGCGTGATGCCTGACGTCACGCTCGCCGACGCTCGAAACCTCGAGGTCGAGCCGCCCGACCACACGCACGAGGTCACCGACGAGCTCGTCGCGCGGCGGCTGGACGACCTGCGCGAGCCGATGGCCGAGATCACGCCGGTGGAGCGCGAGGTCCGGGTCGGCGACATCGCGGTGATCGACATCGAGGTCGAGGCCGACGGCCAGATCGTCGAGTCGGAGTCACGGAAAGCGACTGAGGCGGAGGTCAAAGAGGGCGTGCTGCTGCCCGAGTTGGTGGAGGCCCTGCCCGGCGCTTTCGCCGGCGAGAGCCGCGAAGTCAAGCACAGGTTCGCCGGCGACTACTCGAATTCACAGCTCGCGGGTAAAGAGGCGACGATTCGGGTGACGGTCCAGGGCGTGAAGGAAAAGGTCCTTCCGGCCCTCGACGACTCGCTCGCAAAGACTCTGAGCGACGGCAAGCAAGAGACGGTGGATGAGTACCGCTCGGCGGTGCGAGCCGAGCTCGAAGAAACCGCCGAGGCCTTGGAGGGGATGGAGAGAGAGCAGGCGGCGGTAAAGGCTTTGGTCGACGCGTCATCGGTCGACGTGCCGAAGGCCCTGGCCGATCGTGAGCTGACGAGCGAGCTCGAGGCGCTGGAGCGCTCGCTCAACCGCCAGGGCATGAAGCTCGAGCGCTACTTCGAGTACACGGGCCAGTCGATCGATCAATGGATGGAGGAGCACCGGGCCGAGGCCGATGCCCGGCTGAAGGTCGACCTCGTGCTGGCCGAGTTCGCGAAGCGGGAAGGGCTCGAGCCCTCTGATGAGGAGGTCCTCAAGTTCCTCGAAGACGAGGCGGCGAAGGATGAAGAGCTGCGTCCACAGGTGGCGGATCTCAAGAAAAGTCCGGCCGCCCGCCGTTACTTCGCCTCACGCCTCAGGCGTCGTAGAGTGCTCGACCGGCTCGTCGAGATCACCGGTGACAAGGGTTCCAATCAGGGAGGCGCTGTCTAGAATGACCTTAGTGCGCGACATGAACGAGTTCGAGCGTCCATCGAGCTACCTCGTGCCGATGGTGGTCGAGAACACGGGACGGGGCGAGCGCGCGTTCGACATCTATTCCCGTCTCCTCAAGGAACGGATTGTTTTCATCGGCACGCCGATCGACGACCAGGTCGCCAACCTGGTCGTGGCGCAGCTTTTGTTCCTTCAATCGGAGGATCCCGAGAAAGAGATCGCGCTCTACATAAACAGTCCCGGCGGACAGGTGACCGCGGGGCTTGCGATCTACGACACCATGCAGTACATCCGGCCGCCCGTGTCGACGATCTGCATCGGCATGGCCTACTCGATGGCCGCCGTCCTTCTCGCCGGTGGAGCGCACGGTCAGCGGTATGCGCTGCCGCACGCAAACATCCTCATCCACCAGCCGTGGGGCGGAATGCAGGGACAGGCGACCGACATTCAGATCCACGCCAAGGAGATCTTGCGTACGCGCGAGCAGCTGAACCAGATCCTCGCGCGCCACACCGGTCAGAAGATCGAGAAGGTCACGCAGGACACGGAGCGCGATTACTTCTTGACTGCGGAGGCTGCCAAGGAGTACGGATTGATAGACGACATCATCCTCACCCCGACGAAGCCCGGTGTGGGTGAGAAAGAAAAGGAAAAAGAAAAGGAGAAGGTAGCGGCCGGATGATCTTTCGTCGCAGAAACAAGCGCGAGGAGGTCACTAGGCACCGGCCTAAGTGCTCGTTCTGCGGAAAGACTCAAGGCCAGGGCGGAGTACGCCTGGTCGCCGGTCCGGGAGTCTTCATTTGCAGTGAGTGCATAAGCCTTGCTAATCAGATCCTGTGGGGCCATAATCCCCCGGCGCCCGCATCACCCTAAGGACGTGAACACCAACTAATGAACGAACGCGAAGACCGCCGCCGGTACACCCGCTGCAGCTTTTGCGGCAAGGGTCAAGACCAGGTTCGCAAGCTGGTCGCCGGCCCTGGCGTCTTCATCTGCGATCAGTGCATCGACCTCTGTCAAGAAGTCCTCGAGGACGACAATCGATCAGCGGGTCAGAAGAAGCAGAAGACCGGCTTCATCCCCAACCCGAAGACGATCTGCGCCGCGCTCGACCAGTACGTGATCGGACAGGAGCGCGCGAAGAAAGTTCTATCGGTCCAGGTCTACAACCACTACAAGCGCATCAGCGCGTCCAAGTCGGTTGGCGACGTCGAGCTGACCAAGTCCAACGTTTTGCTCGTCGGCCCCACTGGCTGCGGCAAGACCTATCTCGCACAAACGCTGGCCAAGATTCTCGACGTGCCGTTTGCGATCGCCGACGCCACGAGCCTCACGGAGGCCGGGTACGTGGGCGAGGACGTCGAGAACATCCTGCTGCGTTTGATTCAAGCGGCGGACTTCGACATCAGCCGCGCCGAACGAGGAATCATCTACATCGACGAGATCGACAAGATCGCGCGCAAGTCGGACAATCCTTCGATCACGCGCGACGTCAGCGGCGAAGGTGTGCAGCAGGCGCTCCTGAAGATTCTCGAAGGCACCGTCGCCAACGTGCCGCCGCAAGGCGGCCGGAAGCATCCGCACCAGGACTTCATTCAGATCAACACGACCAACATCCTTTTCATCTGCGGTGGTGCTTTCGACGGGCTCGACAAGGTGGTCGAGCAGCGCATCGGTCGCCGCGCGATCGGATTTGGCGCTCCCAGCAACCGCCTCGAAAAGCGGGTTGTTTCAGAAACGCTGAAGCATCTTCAGCCGCAGGACTTGCTGAAGTACGGATT
>DATLKH010000291.1:0-1527 GCA_035538475.1 Candidatus Dormiibacterota bacterium
CGACACGACCGGAAGCTTGATCTTCGGAGACCGCCGCCTGGTGGCCGGCATCGGCCTCGAAGACATGATCATCGTTGACACAGAGGACGCGGTTCTCGTGGTTCCTCGGTCTCGGGCGCAGGACGTCCGCAAGGTGGTGGACGCCCTCAAGCGCGCTCGGAAGACCCGTTACCTTTAGAGCTCAAATGCCCGCTCCGACTCGCATCAAATTCGGCACGGACGGATGGCGTGGCGTCGTCGCCGACGATTTCACCTTTGGCAACGTGCGCCGCGTCGCCCAGGGTGCGGCGCAGTACATGAAGACGCGGTCCAACGAGCCGCTCGCGATCGTCGGCTACGACTGCAGATTCGCCTCTGAGGATTTCGCCGCCGCGGTTGCCGACATATTCGCCGCCAACGGCATCAAGACGCTGATCTTCGATCGCCCGTCGCCCACCCAGGTCGCGTCGTGGACGGTCATCGATCGCAAGGCCACGGGCGCGGGTGTGATCACCGCCAGCCACAACCCCTACCAGTTCAACGGCTTCAAGTACAAGACGGAGACCGGCAGCGCGGTGCCAACCGAGGTCATCGCCGAGCTCGAGCGCAACATCGCCGCCCTCGACGAGGTGCCGGCACCGGACCACAAGATCGCGCATGGGCTGGTTTCTTCCTACGACCCACGCCAGCCGTACTACGCGCAGATCGCGCGGATGGTCGACATCGACGCCATCAAGGACTCGGGGCTGCGCATCGTTCACGAGTGCATGTACGGCTCCGGGTACGGCTACATCGCCGAGATGATCGGCGGCGGGCGGACGACGGTCACCGAGCTGCACAACCAGCGCAATCCGCTTTTCGGGGGCATGAACCCCGAGCCGATTCCACCCAACATCGACTCCACCATCTCGTTCATGAAGGTCGGCGGCCAGGACCTGTGCATCTGCACCGACGGTGACGCGGATCGCGTCGGCATCATCGATGAAACAGGCCGCTTCATCAACCAGCTGCAGGTCTTCGCGCTCCTGATGCTGTACCTGTTCGAGACCCGCGGCATGCGCGGACCCGTGGTCAAGACCGTGAACATGACAGCGATGGTCGACAAGCTCGGGGCCGAGTTTGGCGAGCGCGTCTACGAGGTTCCGGTCGGATTCAAGTACGTTGCCCCGAAGATGATGGAGACCAATGCGCTCCTCGGCGGCGAGGAGTCGGGCGGATTTGCCGTCCGCGGCCACATCCCCGAACGTGACGGCATCCTGATCGGCCTGCTGTTCGCCGACATGATGGTCAAATCGGGCAAGCACGTCTCGCAGATCCTGGCCGACCTCGAGCAGCGTGTCGGACCGCACGCCTACGCGCGCCACGACATTCACCTGGTGCGCGAGACGTACGACGCCGACCGCAAGCGCATCCTCGAGACGCTGGAGAAGAACGAGCCCGCGGAGATCGCAGGCGTCGCTGTCCAGCGCGTGCGTTCCGACGACGGGTTCAAGTTCTATCTCGCCGACGGCAGCTGGGTGCTGCTGCGGGCCAGCGGGACGGAGGCGT
>DATLKH010000292.1:0-3990 GCA_035538475.1 Candidatus Dormiibacterota bacterium
CGCGCCAACATCCTGGTTCGCTCGTTGAACGAGGCGTACGACTCGCTGTCGCGGCAGCGCGAGCGGCTGGCCGCGACGCCGTCGATCATGCCGACCAAGGGGTGGCTCATGGAAAAAGAGTCAGGCGCGCTGCGGGCAGGCAAGCTCTGCGACCTGACCATCGTCGATGGCGATCGCGTGACCGCGACCGTGGTCGGCGGACGGGTCAGCTGGCAGCGAAAGCCGGCTTGAGCTTTTCGGCGGTCTGCGCCAGAGCTTCGTTCACCACCTTCACGTCGTCGAGCACGGGCATGAAATTGGTGTCGCCATTCCAGCGCGGCACGATGTGGAAGTGGACGTGGTCCGGAATGCCTGCGCCGGCCGCGCGTCCGATGTTGATCCCAATGTTGAAACCTTCTGGGTTCATCACCTTTCGCAGGACGGTGATGGATCGCTGCACGGTTTGAATCAATTCGCTCGCGGCCGTCGTATCCAGCTCTTCGAGACTGGCTCGATGTGCGATTGGGGCGACCATGACGTGCCCCGAGTTGTAGGGAAAGCGATTGAGCATCACAATCGCTCCGTCCCCGCGCCAGACCAAGAGCTCCGCGTCCTCGTCGTCGGGATGCTCGATGACACGACAAAAAAGGCAGCCAGGCCGCTGCTCGCCGCCGATGTACTGCATGCGCCACGGCGCCCACAGCCGCTCCATTGATCTACGCCCTCTTGCTCGTTTTGGTGACGGCCGTGTGGGGTTGGACTTTCGTGCTGGTCAAATCCGCAGTCTCACAGTACCCGACGCTGCCCTTTCTGCAGTTGCGCTTCACACTGGCATTGCTCGTCATGGCGCTTCTCGTCAGGCGATTGCCAACGTGGCGAGAGCTTCGCTTGGGCGCGCTGATCGGGTTGGTGCTCGCCGGAGGATATCTCGCCCAGACGGCCGGATTGACCATGACGAGCCCGGGCAATGCAGGGCTCATCACCGGCCTGTTCGTGGTGTTCACCCCCCTGCTCAACCGCATCTTCGGCGCGCGTATCCACTGGTGGACTTGGGTGGCGGTGATCGTGTCTTTGACGGGGCTCCTGTTCTTGGCCGGCGGACCCTCCGGTATGGGCTTCGGCGACGGCCTGGTCCTGGTGTGCGCCATGTTGTTCGCGCTCCACATCGTGCTTTTGGGCCGGTGGTCGCCAGGCCTTCCCCCCGCGCCTCTGGCCATGGTGCAGATGGCGGCCGCAGCCTTGATCTTCAGCGCCGGCGGTACGTGGTCGCTGCGACCGCCGTCTCCAGCGGTGTGGTTCGCGATCGTCATCACCGGCGTCTTTGCCTCCGCACTCGGCTTCTACGTCCAGACGTGGTCGCAAGGTTTCATCAGTCCCAATCGGACGGCTTTGATCCTGGCCACCGAGCCGGCCTGGGCGCTCGCCGCCGCGGTGCTGCTCGCCGGCCAGCGCCTCGGCTTGCTGCAGGCCGCGGGCGCCGTGCTGGTGCTGGGCGCGATCCTGGGACATGAATTCGCGTCCCTAAAATTTGAGGTCCATGGCAACCCGCCGCCGTAGCGTCTACGTGCCCCAGGAGATCGAGCCGAAATGGCAGAAGATCTGGGCCGAGCGCGGCGTGATGACTGCATCGGACAGCTCACCGAAGCCGAAGTACTACGACCTCGTGATGTACCCCTATCCCTCTGGCGAGCTGCACATGGGGCATGCGCGCAACTACGTCATGGGCGATGCGCTGGCCCGAATGAAACGGATGCAGGGCTATGAGGTGCTGCATCCGTTTGGGTGGGATGCATTTGGCCTGCCCGCGGAAAACGCGGCGATGAAAGTGCCGGGTCTGCATCCCATGAAGTGGACGCTGGACAACGTCGCCGAGAGCAAGCGCGACCTGAAGATGATGGGGATCCTCTACGACTGGGACCGCGAGGTCACCAGCTGCATGCCGGATTACTACAAGTGGACGCAGTGGCTCTTCCTTTTGATGCTGGAACGCGGTTTGGCGTACCGCGCGATGGCGCCGGTCAACTGGTGTCCGGTCGACAAGACGGTGCTGGCCAATGAGCAGGTGATCAACGGCCGGTGCTGGCGGCATCCCGATGTGGAGGTCGAAAAGCGGGATCTCGAGCAGTGGTTCTTGAAGATCACCGATTACGCTGACCGGCTGCTGGACGATCTGGCGCTGCTCGACAAATGGCCGCAGAAAGTTCGCGTCATGCAGACGAACTGGATCGGGCGCAGTCAGGGCGCGGAGGTCGACTTTCCGATTGATGGACTGAGCGGTGAGTCGGTGCGCATCTACACCACGCGACCGGACACGCTGTTCGGCGCGACTTTCATGGTGCTGGCGCCCGAGCACCCGCTCGTCGATCGTGTGACGACGGAAAAGCATCGCGCGCGCGTGCACGAGTACATCGAGACAGCGCGCAAGGAGACGGAGATCGAGCGTCTGTCGACCGAGCGCGAGAAGTCCGGTGTCGCGACCGGCGGATTTGCGATCAATCCGGTGAACGGCGAAAAGATCCCGATCTGGATCGCGGATTACGTGCTGGTCACTTACGGGACGGGCGCCATCATGGCCGTGCCTGCGCACGACGAGCGCGATTTCGAATTTGCAAAGCGCTACGACCTTCCGATACGCGAAGTGATCGCGCCGCCGGCCGGTTCCCAAACTGAGCTGCGCGAGGCATATGTCGGGCCCGGCGCGATGGTCAACAGCGGTCAGTTTTCCGGTCTTGATTCGGCCACCGGGTTCGAGCGCATTTGTGACTGGCTCGAGCAGCAGGGCAAAGGAAAGCGGTCGGTCAAATATCGATTGCGCGACTGGCTGATCTCGCGTCAGCGCTATTGGGGCGCGCCGATTCCGGTTGTGTACTGCCCCACGCACGGCGTTGTCCCTGTGCCTGTCGACCAACTGCCCGTCACGCTGCCAGACACCTACGCGCCGCTTGCGGAGCAGCCCGACTGGTATCGGACCACGTGCCCGATCGGCGGCGAAGAGGCGAAGCGCGAGACCGACACGATGGACACCTTCATCGATTCGTCCTGGTACTACCTGCGCTACGCCAGCCCGCACGACGATGCCCAGGCGTTCGATCCGGAGCTGGCGAATCACTGGATGCCGGTCGACCAGTACACAGGTGGGGTCGAGCACGCGATTCTGCATCTGCTGTACTCGCGTTTCTTCGTCAAGGTTCTGCACGACGCGGGGATGGTGGACGCGATCGAGCCCTTCATGCGGCTCTTCAACCAGGGCATGGTCAAGCGCTTCGGCCAGGTGATGTCGAAGTCAGCGGGCAACGGTGTGTCGATCGCGCAGCTGACCGGTGAGCAGGGCGCCGATGCGGGCCGCGTGTACGAGATGTTCATCGGACCCCCCGAGGAGGACGTCGAGTGGAACGAATCCGGGCTCAACGGCGTCGTCAAGTTTTTGCAGCGGGTGTGGCGGTTGGTGCTGGAGCCGGAATCCATCGTTGAGGAGCGCAGCGCGGCCGGCGCTGGAGCTCGCGTCGACACCGTGCTGCTGAAGAGGCGCGTGGCGCAGACCATCGGTCGCGTCACCGAGCACTACGACGAGCTGCGGTTCAACACCGCGGTGGCCTTTTTGATGGAGCTGACCAACACGATGCAGGACTACTTGCAGAGTGGAGGTGCGCGTGATGCGGAGTGGGACGCCGCCGTTCGCACTCTGGTCAAGCTGTTGAATCCGCTGTCGCCTCACATCTGTGAGGAGATGTGGGAACGGTTGGGCGAAAAGGGATTGCTCGCCGATCAGCCCTGGCCGGAGTTCGATGCTGCGGCCGCCGCCGAAGAGAAGGCGGAACTCGTGATCCAGGTCGAGGGGAAGGTGCGTGACCGACTCGAAATCCAGGTCGGACTTTCCGAGGACGAGGCGCTGAAGGTAGCGCTGGCGAGTGAGCGGGTAAGGGCGGCGCTCAACGGTCGCGGCCCGTCCAGGGTCTTCTACGTCAAGGATCGACTGATCAACCTCGTGCCCTGAGCACGCTCCGGCCTATG
>DATLKH010000293.1:0-1549 GCA_035538475.1 Candidatus Dormiibacterota bacterium
AGTGCGCTCCTCGCCGTCGAATTAGCGTTCTTCCTGGCCGCCACACTGTCCGCCGTCGCAGCCGGACTCGTGGTGGCCGGCGACCTTGGTTGGCACGTGGAGCGCCGCGACGGCCGGGTGGCGTTCACCGCGCTGGGCGCGCTCGTGGTCGGGGCTCCGCTCGGTTATGCGCTTGCCTACCTCGAGTACAGGCTCGCGGGCAAAGCACCGATGTTTCGCCTCGACCTGCGGCGCTCGTTGTGGCTCACCAAGAGTGGCGTCCAGCGGTGGGATTCCCGCGAGAGCTGACCTAGCTCATTACCGGATAGTCGCGACTAACCGACGTTCCGGCTCTTGACAACCCCGGATAGTCGCGACTATCCGGCTAGGACTCGGCGACTCCCTGGATCTTCTGCCGCAGCGCGTCCAGCGCATCGAACCGGTCGAGCGCGGGTTTGGGCCGCGGCCGGTCGGGATATTTGGCCACCTGCACCGCCTCGAGCAGCAGCTCGATCTCGTCGGGCGTGAAGTTCATCGTCTTGTAGACGATCTCCTCCTTGACGCGCCCGGGCCGGTCGACCGTCTCCTTGATGACGTCGTCGGTGTCGGAAATGACCTGCGGTCGCGTCGGCCGAAACAGCTCTTCCGATCCGACCAGCGACACGCGCTTGAAGTTGGGCATCTCTTGTTCCTCAGTCCTGAACCCGGTGATTCTGCAAAATGGCCTCCCCCAGCGCCCGATACGCCCTGGCACCATCCGATTCCTTCGCGTACTGCAGGATCGACTGGCCCGCGAGCGGTGTCTCGGCGAAGCGAATGGAGTCTGTGATCGCGAAGTCGTAGACCTTGCTGCCGTACTTCTCTTTGACCGCGGCGAGCACCTCCTGCGAGTGCAGCGCGCGGTGCTTGTAAAGCGTCGGCAGGATTCCGATCAGCTCGAGCCGCGGATTGAGCCGGCGCTTCACGCGCTCCATGGTGACGAGTAGCTCCTGCATGCCCTTGAGGGCGAGGAACTCCGCCTGCAGCGGCACCAGGACCTCATCCGCCGCGACCAGGGCGTTGATCACGATCAGGTCGAGCGACGGAGGGCAGTCGATGATGATGAAGTCGTAGCGCTTCTGCGCGGCTTCGAGCTTGTCGCGCAGGATGCTCTCGCGGCCGATCTCATTGATCAGCTGGTTCTCGGCGCCTGCAAGCTCGATGTCCGCGGGAATGTAGTGGACTCCCATCTGCGGCGCCTCCTGGACCACGTCGGTCACGGTCGTCTCGGGGTCGACCAGCAGGTGATAGACCGTCTTCTCGAGGTCGGCGGGCGGCTTCATGTAGAGGGTGAGGTGGCCCTGGGCGTCGAGGTCGATCAGCAGGACGCGCTGACCCAACTCGGCGAGAGCGGCACCAAGGTTGACGGCGGTGGTGGTCTTGCCAACCCCGCCCTTCTGCATCGCTACGGCGATCGTTCGGGCCAAAAGTCGATGCGAGTCTAACCGAATATGGGCGCTTTGAACTCGGACGGGCCGCCTCCAAGCACGACGGAGTTCAGGAGCCGGTCGTCTAGAATTGCCCGCGCCCG
>DATLKH010000294.1:0-10026 GCA_035538475.1 Candidatus Dormiibacterota bacterium
GCCTTGCGACGGTGGGCCCGAGCGGAAAACATCATTTGGTACCGATCACGTTTGCGATCGAAGGCGAAAAGCTCTACTTCGCAGTCGACGCCAAGCCGAAGCGGACCACTGACCTGCAGCGGCTGAAGAACATCGCCGCCAACCCCGCGGTCTCGGTCCTGATCGATCACTACGAAGACGACTGGTCGAAGCTCTGGTGGGTCCGGATAGACGGCACCGCCGGCGTCCTCGTCGACGCGGCCGCCGCCGGCCACGCACTTGACTTGCTCGTGGCGCGACACCCGCAGTATCGCGGCAACCGCCCGCAGGGCCCGGTGATCGCAATTTCCATCGATCGCATGTCTGGCTGGTCCGCAGCGTAGAGCCGCCTCCGCCCAGATCCAACCCTGCCCGTTAAGGAACCCCGATCGTCCGCTCGAAGCTGCCCTATCCCGCGAATGTGATCCGCAGCGTGTGGACTTGATCGCTGTCGACGTGGCCAACATCTTGCCTCGAATACCGAGCGGAAGCGAAAAATCGGACATCCGCAAATGCGCCCGATGGCGAGACTTGACAAGATGCGACGTCTTGTCTAGCCTTATCGCATCGAAGCTTCTGATCCCAAACGCCGCATCGTGGATTCGGCGCGAGCCGTGATCGCCATGGATCGCCGGGCGACGGTCTCGGACTTCGCGTCGGCCGCCGGTGTATCACGAGCCACCTTCTACCGCATGTTCAAGTCCCGCCGGGATCTGCTTGCCGCCCTTAGCCGCGAGCCCGAGCCGGACGCGCGCGAGCGGATCCTGGACGCGGCTCTGGGCCTGATCGGCTCCACGGGCCTGGCCGGGATGTCGATGGACCAGCTCGCCGATCGGGCCGGCGTCTCTCGTGCCACCGTCTACCGCCTCTTCCCCGGTAAGACGGCGCTCTTCTCGGGTCTGATCCACGCCTACTCCCCGCTCGACCCGGTGCTCCAGCTGATGGGTCGGATGCAGGACCAGCCGCCGGAGATCGTGATGCCAGAGATCGCCAAAGCCGTCTATCGAACTCTCTACGGCAGCGGCGAGAACCGCATCGGGCTGCTGCGCGCCCTTTTCTTCGAGGTCAGCAGCCTCGCTCCCGACACCGAAGAGGCCGCGCGCGAAGCCATCGGACGTGTCGCAGGAATGCTGACCATCTATCTACTCAATCAGATGGATGCGGGACGGCTGCGGCGTGCCAATCCATTTCTCGCCTTGCAGTCCTTCATCGGGCCGATCTTCTTCCATCTCATGACTCGACCCGTGGCGGAGCGCGTGCTGGGCATCGATTTCGAAGGAGAAGAAGCGGTGACAGAGCTGGCATCGACCTGGCTCCGAGCCATGACGACGAAGGAGGGTGAATGAGCGATCAAGCCTATGCGGTCGATGTGGAGGCGGTCTCCAAGTCTTTCGGTTCATTCAAGGCGCTCAATGGCGCCACTTTGCGCGTGCGCAAAGGTGAGATTTACGGCCTGCTGGGTCCCAACGGTGCCGGCAAGACGACATTGATCCGTCTCATCGTCGGGTTGCTGCGCGCCCAAGCAGGGACGGTGACCGTCCTCGGTCAGCACATGCCGAACGTTTCGATCCTGCGCAGAGTCGGATACATGACCCAACAAGCCGCGTTGTATCCGACGCTGTCAGTCGAAGAGAACGTGAGGTTCTTCGCCGCCATCAACGGGGCGGCGAAGGGAGTCGACGACGCCATCGACCTCGTTCAGCTCGATGAGAAACGTAAAGCCGTGGTCTCCACGTTGAGCGGAGGCATGCGCCAGCGCTGTTCGCTGGCCTGCGCCCTCGTGCACCATCCCGACCTACTGCTCCTGGACGAGCCCACCGTCGGCATCGACCCGCAGCTGCGAGTGCAGTTCTGGGACGACTTCCGGCGCATGGCTGAGGGCGGAACCACGCTCATCGTCTCGAGCCACGTGATGGACGAAGCCGATCGCTGCCAGCGTCTCGGCCTAATCCAGTACGGACGCATGATCGAAGAAGGCACCCCCGCGGAAATTCGATCTAAAGCCGGCACGCACAATCTCGAAGAAGCATTTCTGAAGCTGGCCGGGAGGGGCGAGGCATGAGCGGACGAAGGGTCGCTGCGATCACACGGAGGCTCCTGGAAGGATTCCGGCGCGACCGGCGAACGCTCGCGCTGCTGTTCGTCGCGCCTTTGATCATCCTCGGTCTGCTCGGGTATCTGATGCGCGGTTCGTCGACCGCGCCCGCGGTCGGAATCGACAATCAGGACAGCGGGCCGGTGGGCTCGACCGTCGCCGCCGCACTCGGCCAATCGAGCCTGATCAGGACCAGCGCGATTTCAGCGTCGGACGGCGATTCCAGGCTGAAGGACGGATCGCTCGCGGCATACATCGTCCTTCCGTCCGACTTCTCGCAGCAAGCGCAATCGGGAACGATCGCACCCCAGGTCCATCTGGAAGGCTCGCAGCCTGGTGTAGACGGCCCGGTGCTGCAGGCACTGCAGCAAGCGCTGATCAAGCTCGCTTCGCAAGCTCCCGGCCGCGGCGTCAACTTCGATCCGCAGGTCACCCGCCTGTACGGGGGCAAGAGTTATGACACGCTCGATTACTTCGGAGCCGCCTTCATCGGCCTCGTGGTTTTCTTCCTGGTCTTCGTGATCACGATCGTCGCCTTCTTGAACGAGCGATCCCAGGGAACGCTCGAGCGCTTGATGGCGAGCCCGCTGCGCAGGGCTGAAATCATGCTCGGCTACATGATCGGATTCACGGTTATCGCGCTCGTGCAGTCGGTGGAGGTGTTGGTGTTCGCTCTCGCCGTGCTGAAGATTCACAACGCGGGCAACGTATTTGTGATCTTCGGCGTGGAGGCGCTGATGGCGGTGGTCGCCGTCAACCTCGGCATCTTCCTCAGCATGTTCGCCCGCACCGAGTTTCAGGCGGTGCAGTTCATCCCGCTCGCGATCGTGCCGCAGGTGCTGCTGTCGGGAATCATCTTCCCCGTCTCGTCTGAACCCAAAGCCCTGCAGTACCTGTCGGACGTGCTGCCTCTCACGTATGCCGTCAACGGCATGCGCGACATCATGGTCAAAGGCGCTGATTTCACATGGTCCTCGCTGCAGCTCGACACCGGGGTCGTGGCGGTCTTCGCTATCCTGCTCATCGCCGCAGGCACGGCGACCCTGCGCCGAAGAGTTGCCTAGTCTTGACCTGCATTGTTCCTCGTTTGTTCGCAGCGCTGCGGAGGCAAGCTCTTTCGCGAACTGTTCGCCGAGGTCGACGTCGACGCGGCGGGCGAGTATCAAGATCACCGCATCTCTCAGCCTGGGTTCGTATGTCTGAACTGCGGCGCGCCGGCTCTCGACCTGGGTCAGGTTCCGGCGCAGATCGAGGCGGATGAGGCGGAGGAGTCGGCGCCGCCGGTGGTGGCGGACGTCCTTTGCCCCGTCTGCGAAACCATGGTTCAACTGGACGTGAACATGGAGTGCCCCAACTGCGGCTCCCCGCTCGAGGTCGGCTAGGTCAGGGACGCGTCGCCGATCAGGATCGACATCATCGCCCGCGCCGCTGCGGCGTCGCGCTGACGCAACGCGCTCCGAAGGGCGCGCACTGCGCGCGGCGTATCGAGATCGTCGGCGAGGGCGCTGTTGAATTCGGCCATCAGGCGGCGGTTGGGAACCGGCCTTTTGCCCTTTCGAATGGCGTCATCTTCGATCAGCAGCCGGCGCAGCTCTTCGATCAAGCGCACCGACCCGGCCAGCCCTTTCCAATCAAAGCTCCAGTCCCGGTGGTAGCGGTGCGAAACCAGATAGAGCCTCACCGCCGCCGCCGGTGCGCGCTGGAGCGTCTGCGAAACATGAATCAAGTTGCCACGCGACTTGCTCATCTTGTGTCCGCCGAACCGGACCATGCCGGTGTGCATCCACGCGCGCGCAAACGGCTTTTTCCGAGTGAGCGATTCGGACTGCGCGCGCTCCGACTCGTGGTGGCTGAAGATCAGGTCTCGACCCCCGCCATGAATGTCGATTTGCGGGCCGAGGTAATGCATCGACATCACCGAGCACTCGATGTGCCAGCCCGGCCGGCCGCGCCCAAACTTCGAGGGCCAGTCGGGCTCATCTGGCGCCGAGCTGCGCCACAGTGGAAAGTCCAGTGCATCGCGCTTGGCCGCGGGTCCGACTGTGCCCAGCAATGCTTCGTCACGGAGCTTGGCAAGCATCGAACGGCGAGAACGGTGAGATAGGTCTCCATAGCCGGCGTACGTGGCGCTGTCGAAATAAACCGCATCCGTCTGATATGCGCGTTTCGACGCCTCGAGCTTGTCCACCGCCTGCAGGATCCGTGGAATCTCTTGCGACACACGCGGCATCACGTCAGGCGGCCGCCACCCCAACACCTCCATGTCGCGCAGGTGAACTTTGGTTTCGCGGTCGGCCAGATACCGCCAATCCACCCTGTCGCGCCGCGCCCGCTCGAACAACGGATCGTCGATGTCCGTCACGTTCTGCACGTACTTCACGCGAACACCTTGGGATTCGATGAAGCGAATGAGGACGTCGAAGATCATGAACGTGAACGCGTGACCCATGTGGCCGGAGTCATAGGGCGTGATGCCGCACACATAGATCGTCAGTGGCCGCCGTGCCGGCGCGTGAAGCGCGATTTTGCGCCGCGTCAGCGTGTCACGGATTCGAAGACGGAGCGTTGACTTACCGAGCGAAGTGAGCGGCGGAAGGTGCGTCGGCTCGCAATGCGTCGACTTTGTTGGTCAGCTCCCAAGGCACGCCCAGGTCGTCGCGTCCGAAATGACCGTAGGCCGCCGTCGGCCGGTAGATCGGCCGCAGCAGGTCCATATGGGCGATGATCGCCGCGGGCCTCAGATCGAAGTGCCTGCGAATCAGCGCCAGCAGGTCGTCTTCAGAGAAGTTCGAGGTGCCGAACGTCTCGACTGCGATCGACGTCGGTCGCGCACGGCCGATCGCATAAGAGACCTGGACCTCACACCGCTCGGCCAGGCCCGCCGCGACGAGGTTCTTTGCCACGTGTCGCGCCGCATATGCGGCCGAGCGATCGACCTTGCTCGGGTCTTTGCCGCTGAACGCTCCACCGCCGTGGCGCGCGACGCCGCCATACGTGTCGACGATGATCTTCCGCCCGGTCAGGCCGGCGTCCGCCGCCGGACCTCCAACGACGAAATGACCGCTTGGGTTGATCATGATCTTCGTGTTTCGGTCGATCACCTGGCCCTGCAAAACCGGATCGATGACGTGCGCGCGGACGCCTTCCGCCACTTCTTTTTGAGTGGCGCTGGCCGCGTGGTGCGTAGAGACGACGATGGCTTCGATCCGCTTCGGGCGGCCGTACTCGTATTCCACGGTGACCTGCGTCTTGCCATCCGGTCGCAAGAACGGAAGCGCACCGCTCTTTCTGACCTCGGCCAGTTTCTTGGCAAGCCGGTTGGCCAGCGAGATGGTGAGCGGCATCAGCTCCGGCGTCTCGGTGCACGCAAAGCCGATCATCATGCCCTGATCCCCCGCCCCCTGCAGCTCGTAGGGATCGCTGGTCGCGCCTTCTCGTGATTCCAGCGAGTGGTTGACGCCGCCTGCGATGTCGGGTGACTGCTCTTTCAGATAGACCTGGATCAGGGCGTGGTCGGCATCGAAGCCGATCGACTCGTCGTCATAGCCGATGCCGCGTATGGTTTCGCGAATCGTGCGCTGAATGTCGAGCTCGGCGTGTGTCGTAACCTCGCCGATGACTACGCAAAGGCCCTTGGTGATCGCCGTCTCACAGGCGACGCGGGCTTGCGCATCCTGCGCCAGCATGCCGTCGAGCACGGCATCTGAGACTTGATCGCAAACCTTGTCTGGATGACCCTCGGTCACGGACTCCGAGGTCAGGAGGAAGGACGCGGAAGAGCTAAAGGAAGTGGACACAACGGCAGTGAATCATAACCGTGAGGTGTCTTGCCTCTGGGGTATTCAGTGGCCGTTGTGGTGGCGGCTGTCCTCAGGCTCCTGGCCGAGCAGCCGAGCCTGCAAAGCAAAGATGTCGTCCAGAACACGATCGATTCGCCTGCCCTCGAGCCTGTGGTCCGGAATCACGCCGGCATGGTTGAGGTAACGGCGCAGGGTTGCGCCGAGCGTTCCGTCGATGCGGACCTGACCGTGCATTTGCGCCTCCTCCAGAAGCTGGAGGCAGAGGTCGAGCGCAAGCTGCTTGGTCCGGTGGGTCCGCACGTTCATTCGGCGCCCCAAACCTCCACCCTGCCTGCATCAGTGACCCGGGCGTGAACTGTGTTCAGGGCCGGCAGGTGATAGCTCTTGCTGCTGGGAAGGCCATCCGGCATGAAGTTCGCCGGATGACACGGACAGGCCAGAACGCCCGCCTTGGCGTTCCACCACAGCTCGCACGGCAGGTGCGAGCACACGGACGAGACCGCGCTGACGCTGTCCCCACTCCGGAAGACATACGCGCTCACGGCCCCGGCGCTCACCCGTTTGCCGTGTCCTTCGACCAGGTCCGTCAACGCCGCCACGTCGAACCAGCGGCCGTTGACGGGTTCGATGGGCCTTGCACCGTAGCTGACCGCCACCTCCGGTGCGAGGGCGCGCCCGACCAGTCCGCCGCCCGCGGCTCCAACGGCCAGGCCAAGGCCGGCCACGATCGCGGCGCGCCTGGTCACCCATGCACTTTCGGGTCCCTGCCCTAGCGTTTGCTCGATCCGCTTTCGGAAAGCAGGGTGCATCCGCTGGGGACCTTGCCGCGCTCCGGCCAGGCGCGCCGCCGTGGTGATCGCCGCTTTCTCCTCGGCGTCTCCCGCGCGCAGCTTGAGGCGCTTGCCGCGCAGCAAGTCGGAAACGATTTTGTCGATTCGGTTTTCGGGCTTGTCGTTCACTGGTCCAGGCGGACCTTTGCCGCCGCGCGCAGAGCGCGCAGCTGCATCACTTTTACGGCGCCAACTGTCGATTTCATCTCTGCTGCCACTTCCTTCAGTGAGTACCCGTGCAGGAAACGCAGCTCCAGCACGCGGCGATAGTTGTCGGAGAGCCGTTCCAGGATCTCCTGGACGGTCGCGGCTCCTTCCTCTGACGGAGGATCGGTCGGCGTGACGAGGACCAGGTCTTCGCGAAGCTCCGCTTCTGACAGGCCGAGTCGCGTGCTCCAGAAGGCGCCCAGCACCGAGCGAGCCGTCGCGAAAAGGTAGCCGCGAATGGCGCTCGCCGGAGCGCCCTGGCGCAGCCGCGGAATCGCCTTCATCGCGACCTGTTGAGTCAGGTCCTCGGCGTCGGCGCGGTTGCCGACCCGGGCGTAGATGAACGCATAGACCAGCTCGAGCTCGTTGACCGCGATATCGCTCGCGCGCGAGGCGGCCGGAAGCTCGATGACCTCGGCGGGTTCACCAGGCGGATCCTCAGACGGCACGCGTGTCCGGGAAATACCAAGGGAGGTTACGCCAGGACGGGGTACCGGATCGTCGCGACGATCTGTGAATTCGGGCCGCGTCGGGCCCGGTTGGTCGCGACGATCCGAGGTACTTGTCAGGCAGGCCGCGGAACCGCCGGCCGGCGGCGGCGCCAGACGATGTAGCCGAGAACGACGAGCACCAGGAACGGTCCTACGACACCGATCCCCGCCACGAAGTAGTTGATCGTGGCGACGAAGTTGTGCGCCGAGTCGTTCAGGGCCGTGGCGAAGCCCCAGCTGTCTGAGCTGCTCTGCGCCGGAGCGGCGGCTTCGGTCAAGGTCACGGTCACCGTGCTGTATGCGGTGTACTGGTCGAGGTATTTGATCTGACCTTTCAGCTGCTCGATCTGTGATGTGATCTGGCCGATCTGGTTTTGGATCGCGATGATGTCGTTGATGTTGGTCGCCTGCTTGAGCAGCGCCAGCATCGCGTCTCGCTGGGCTTCGGCATTCGCGAGCCGCGCATTCAGGTCTACGTACTGAGCGCTGACGTCGGTGCCGGTGATGTGCTCGCTCCTCAGCGTCCCGACTTTCGCGATCTCATCGATTGCGGAATCGAAATTTGCGGCCGGAATCATGAAGTTGAGGGTGCCGGTCCGAATCGAGCTGTCATTTGGGCTGTTGGAGGCGGCCTGCGCGTCAGTGCCGGCGATGTAACCGCCGTCCGCCTCGACGATCGTTCGAACCTGCGAGAGCCTTGAATCAAACATGCCGGCACCCACCTGGATGCCCAGCTGGGCCTGCCGGATCACCGGCGGACCGTTGAGCACCGGAACGATGTTGCTGATCTGGCCGCCGGTGCTGGTCGAGCCGCCTCCCGGAGTTGTCGACTGGCCGGTTCCCCCGCCGCCCGTCTGTCCTTTGATTTGAGCGGGCATGGGGACACCTTCGCTTGCGCTTTGTCCGCCGCAGGCGGCAACCGCAATCAAGACACCCAAGACGGCGAAGAGCTTTTTCATTTTTGGTCGGCCTCCCCGGCGCGATTGATTTGACTGACCAAACGTGCAGCTCTGGGCTGCGTAACATTCCGCGAGTGTCGCGCCTCCCGAGTTCCGATGCAGATTCGCGACATCAGCGGCCGGAGCCAAGGAAGGGGTGGCGCGACGAGGAGCGCATCTGTTGATGCGTGACGAGGAAGCGCCGGGCCCCTTGACGCAGGCTTTGGCGCCGCCCTGGGTAGTCGCGAAATCACAGGTTTTGCGGCCTGGGACGGCGCCCGGCCGCTTAGGGCGCGAAGATGCGCGGAACTTCGGGGGCGCGACACTCTAGTGCTTCAGGCGAGGAATCTCGCGATCGACGTTGCGGGCAGACGCGTTTTGAGCGACGCGACCTTCAACGTGTCCGCCGACGACAAGATCGGTTTGGTTGGTCGCAACGGCGCGGGCAAAACAAGCCTGCTCAGAGTCCTTTCCGGAGAAATCGACGCCGGCGCCGGGGTCGTGCTGCGCCGCGGCACGCTCGGCTACGTGCCGCAGAATCCGCGACCGCGGGCGGAGGCGGCCAAATCCGCGGTATCCCACATCCTTTCCGGACGAGGCCTTGACCGCGCCGCGGACCGGCTCGCCCAGCTCCACGCGCAGCTCGAGCGCGACCACTCGATCGCGAGCATCGAGCGCTACTCGGAAGCGGAGGAGCGCTATCGCCTCGACGGTGGATATTCCGGAGAGTCCGAAGCACGCCGCATCGCCGGCGGTCTTGGGCTGCGTCTCGATCGGGTCGACCTGTCGCTGGGCGTTCTGTCGGGTGGCGAGCGGCGTCGCGTGGAGCTGGCTCGCGTGCTTTTTGCGGATCCGGATCTGCTCATGCTCGATGAGCCGACCAACCATCTCGACAGCGACGCGAAAGCATGGTTGATGGAATTCCTGCGCGACTATCGCGGCGCCGTGATCGTCGTCAGCCACGACCTGGCCCTGCTCGACAAGTCCATCACGCGCATCCTTCACCTGGACGGCGGGCGCATGGTCGAATATCGAGGCAACTACTCGCAGTACCAGCAGGCTCGCGTCCGGGAAGAGCAGCGACTGACCTCGCTCGCGGAGCGCCAGGCGGCCGACATCAAACGTTTGAGCCTGCTCGCCGAGGTCATGCGCCGCCAGACCGAAAAGCGGGCGCGGACCGCGAAGGCGATCTTCAAGCGCGTCGAGCGCATGAAGGCAGAGCAGGTGGTCGCCCCACGCCGCGAGCGCAAGGTCAAGATCAGCTTTCCGGCGCCTCCGCACAGCGGGCGCGTGGCCTTGACCGTCAGTGGACTGGCCAAGGGCTATGGCGGTCCGCTGGTCTTTCACGACGTTGCCTTTGAGGTCGAGCGCACGCAGCGCCTTCTGGTCATGGGCTTGAATGGAGCCGGCAAGACGAGCCTTCTGCGCATCCTGGCCGGTCAGAGCGAGCCGAATGCGGGAACGTTCCGGCTGGGTCACGGCGTTTCGCTGGGCTATTACGCGCAGGAACATGAAGGCATCCAGGCCGGCAAGAGCGTGCTGGCGCACATGCGCGACCAATCGGATGCGGACGAGCGCGAGCTGCGGGCACTGCTGGGAATGTTCGGCTTGACGGGCGATATCGCCCGCCAGGATGCGGGCACGCTA
>DATLKH010000295.1:0-6451 GCA_035538475.1 Candidatus Dormiibacterota bacterium
GGGAGGGTTCCCGTGGGGAGACTCAGGCGGTGTTGCCGCTACCGCGTCCCCACCCGGCCGCTTCGCGGCCGGCCTCCCCGCACGGCGTGGAGGTGACGTCTGGCCGCGACGTTCGGCGATCAGCTGATCGATCTTTTCGTTCGTCAGGTCGTAGTGGTACCGATGGTCGAGCCGCATCATCGGCGCGAACTCGCACGCACCGAGGCACTCGACTTCCTCATAGCTGAAGAGTCCGTCCGGAGAAACCTGGTCCGGCTCGGTCACCCCGGTCGACTTCTTGATGTGTTCGACGATGTCGTACGCACCACGGATCATGCAGCTGAGATTGGTGCACACGTAGAAGTGATGCTTTCCGATCGGTTCGAGGTGGAACAGCGAGTAGAAGGTCGCGACGCCCTGCACGTACCCGGGGTCGAGCTGCAGCGCTTCCGCCACCTCGCTCATCGTCTGTGGCGTGAGGTGACCGAGCTCCTCCTGCGCGAGGTCGAGCGCGGGCATGACGGCCGAGCGCGGCTGCGGATACTTCGCCGGCAGCTCCTTGATCTCCTCCAGCACGTGTGCCGAAAGTGCCCCCGTCGCCCGATCGTCGCGACGATCCGGGGTTTTCACATCGGACGAGGCCCGCGTTACCTGATCGTCGCGACGATCCGCCGGCGTCATCGATCGACGTCTCCGAGGACGGTGTCGACGGTGCCGATGATCGCCACCATGTCCGCGATCATGTGGTTAAGGGCCATCCGCTCGAGCGCCTGCAGGTTGACGAACGACGCGGAGCGGAACTTGACGCGGCGCGGCTTGTGCGTACCGTCACTGACGACGTAGCACCCATTCTCTCCGCGACCGGACTCGACGGCGACATAGACATCGCCCGGCGGGACCGAATAGCCCTCGGTGAACAGCTTGAAGTGATGGATCACCGCCTCCATCGAAGTCTCGAGCTCCTCTCGCGGTGGGGGCAGCATCTTGCGATCGTCGACGTTCACGGGCCCATCGGGCAACCGGTCGAGCGCCTGGCGCAGGATCTTCACCGCCTCGCGCATCTCTTTGATCCGTACGAGATACCGGCCGTAGCAATCGCATCGATTCGAAGTCGCGATCTCGAAGTTGTAACTCTCGTAGCCCGAATACGGCATGGCCTTGCGCAGATCCCACGCCACTCCAGACCCGCGGATCATCGGACCGCTGGCGCCGAGCACCTTGGCGTCTTCCGCCGACAGGCGGCCGATATCCATGGTTCGCCGGCGCCAAATCGGATTCATCGTGAGCAGGTCCTCGTACTCGTCGACCTTTTTCGGCATCTCGCGCGTGAATCGGTCGAGCATGTCGAGGAATCGCGGCGTTGCATCGGCCATCACGCCGCCTGGCCTGATGTAGGAGGTGTGCATCCGAAAGCCCGAGATTTCCTCGTTCATGTCGAGAATCGCCTCGCGCTCGCGAAAGCAATACATGAGCATGCTCATGGCGCCCAGCTCGATCCCGCTGGTGCCGAGCCAGACGAGGTGTGACGCGATGCGGGTGAGCTCGGACATGATCACGCGCAAGCCTTTGGCGCGAGCAGGCACGTCCACGCCCATCAGCTTCTCGACGGCGAGCGCGTAAGCGAGGTTGTTGATTGGTGGCGAGAGGTAGTCGTGGCGGTCGGTCACGACCACGGCCTGCTGCCAGCGCAGAGCCTCCGCTTGCTTTTCGATGCCCGTATGCAAGTAGCCGATCACCGGCTTGATGCTTTTGATCTGCTCGCCGTCCAGGTCGACGATCAAGCGCAGCACGCCATGCGTCGACGGGTGGTGGGGACCGAAGTTGACGGTGAGGATCTCGCCGCCGAAGGCGCTGTGCTCGCCGGTCCTCGTGATCGTGACGCCCTGCTCTGTGTCGATGGTCTCGCTCATGCTTTGTCGGGGGCGGTCTGCCACAGCTCGTGCTCTTCCGAAAACTCGACGACCTCCCCTCCCACCGGGTAGTCGCGTCGCAATGGATGTCCTACCCAGTCGTCGGGCATCAGGATCCGCGTCAGATCGGGATGGTTTTGAAACACGATGCCGAACAGGTCGTATGTTTCGCGTTCGTCCCAGTTGGCGGGAGGGAAGAGGTCACTGACGGATTCGATGTGGGGCGGATCGCCGTCGACGAAAGCACGGACTCGCAGCTGCGCGAGAGTGTCCAGGTTGCGAAGCTGATAGATGACCTCGTAGCGGCCTGGCCATTCAGTGCGCGAACGATCGACGAGGTGGTCGACGCAAGTGAGGAAGACGAGCAACCGGTAGCCGTCGTCCTTCAACGCCGCCAGCGCTTCGTGAACGTTCGCGGCATCGACTGTGATCCAGTTGTCGCCGGCGCTGACTCCGCGGTCGATCGCGAGCTTCTCGGGAATCACTGCCGGGGCAGGATCCCCTGGGCTTTGATCCTCTCCTGCAAGATCATCAGCGCGTTCAGCAAATCTTCAGGCCGCGGCGGGCATCCGGGGATGTACACGTCGACGGGCACGATCTTGTCGACACCCTGAAGCAGGGCGTAGTTGTTGAACACGCCTCCGGTGGAGGCGCAGGCGCCCATGGAGATGACCCACTTCGGCTCGGGCATCTGGTCGTAGATGGTGCGCAGGATCGGCGCCATCTTCTGCGAGACGCGGCCGGAGACGATCATCAGGTCGGACTGGCGCGGCGAGGCGCGCATTGCCTCCGATCCAAAGCGCCCGATGTCAACGCCTGCGGTCGCGGTGTGGATCATCTCGATCGCGCAGCAGGCAAGCCCGAACTGCGCGGGCCACACCGAGTTGCCGCGGCCCCACCCGATCAGCTTGCCCAACGTCGTGGTGAGGAAGTTGTCGCCGAGTGATTCCGCGAGGGCTTCTATTCCCAATCCAGCCCTCCTTTCTTCCAGATGTGGGCGAGGGCGACCAACAGGATGCCCATGAAGATCAGCATCTCGATCAAGCCGAACCATTTGAGCTGCCGGAGCAGCACGGCCCACGGATAAAAGAAGACCGCTTCGACGTCGAAGATGATGAACAGCATCGCCGTGAGATAGAAGCGGACCGAAAGGCGGCGGACCGCCGGCGTCTCGGGGATGATGCCCGACTCATAAGGCTGCAGCTTCTTCTTGTATGGCTTGGCCGGGCCGAGAACGAAGCTGAGGGTGACCAGAGCGCCGACCAGGCCCAGGATGATCAAAACGAAGATCAGAACTGGGACGTAGCTCTCAATCAAGTCTCGTGGGCGGCCTCCATCGAAAAGGCGGTCGTCGAACGCGATTAATTCTAGGCCGACCTTGAGAAAGTCCGCGCCGCGCTAACCGACGGGCGTCCAGCCTGAGCCGTTCCAGCCCCAAGTCCCGATGCCATCGCCGCCGGTTCGCGGCAAGCCTCCGGCGAAGAGCGTCATCGAATGGCGGGCGTCATACGCCAGGCCGGCGCCTTCGCGGAACGGAGGCGCGGCGCTCGACGAAGGCCGCGACCAGCTCGCGCCGTTCCAGGACCACGTGACCATCGCTCCCGACCCGTCGTCCGGGCTCAACAGCACGACGACTTTGTGAGCCGGGTCGTACGCCATCTGCTCGAGCGTCGGCGCCGTCTGCTGCAAGAGCTGCGGGGCGGGGGACGGATTGCGCTGAGTCCAGGTGCTGCCGTCCCACGTCCACGTGTCGTCCTTTTGATATCCGCCGTGCAGAACGACGTTGCCGTGAGCGGCATCGAAGGCAATCTGCGCGTAAGCCCGTGGTGAAGGCGAGGTGGCCGGCGACATCTTGGTCCAGTCGGTGCCATTCCACGTCCACGTGTCCCCGAACGTGCCGAGTGAGTACGAGTAGCCACCGAACAGCACCGCCACGTGGTGCGCCGCATCCCATGTCATGGCGCCTCCGAATCGATGCGGCGGTCTGTGCACGGGCTGGGCTTGCTTCCACTGCGAGCCGTCCCATTCCCAGGTGTCGTTGCCGAGGTTGCCGTGGTCGTCGCCGCCGAACATCAGGACCACGTGGTGCTCGGGGTCGTCGGCGAGCGCGGCACCGGCGCGGGTCGATGGATTGGTCGCGGACGTCTGCTGCGTCCACCGATCTCCATCCCACGCCCAGGTGTCGTTGAAAAAGCCGTTGGGCGATCGGCCCCCGAACAGGATTACGGTGCCCCGCGTGGAGTCATAGGCCAGGGAGGCCGAGCGGGGGAAAGGCCCGGGGCCGGCCGGCGAACGTGGTGTCAGGGGGGCCGAGGTGGCCGCGGGCGACGAGGATGCCGCCGGCGAGCTGCCGCAAGCGGCGAGCAGCATCGATCCTGCGATCAATCCGAGGAGTGGCCGCATGCTCAGTTAACGGAGCGCCAGGCCGGAAGTTTGCTCAGGAGTCCTTGCGGCGGTGCTCGATCTTCACGCCCCGCGACAGCGTGGCGTGGATGGGGCAGTAGCGGTTGCAGGCCATGTCCAGCGCCCGGTCGACCGCCTCTTTGTCGATCTTGCCGTCCCAACCGCAGTGAAAGATGACCTCGATCGACTTGAAGCTTTTCGGCCACTCCTCTTCTTGCTCGCCCACCACCTCGACCTCGAGCGAGCGGAGCGGCTGCTTGAACTTTTTCAGGAGGAGGACGGCGTTGATCCCCGTGCAGCTGCCGAGCGCTCCAAGCAGCATCTCGGTCGGGCGCATCGCGGCGTCGTCGCCGAATTGAGTCCCTTCGTCGGCTGCAGCGCTGTGGCCCGAGCCGGACTCGATGCCGAACTGGACTTTCGTTCCACTCCACCGCGCAACTGCCCGCTTCATGTGCCCGAACTATAGTCAGCCCATGCCGGACGTTCGCGACAGCTTCACCAAATCGGCCATCAACTACACCCGTTCCAGCTTCCACACCTCGACGATCCGCCTGCAGGAGGTCGTGGATCTCGCGCGACCTTTGAAAGGGGATCTTGCGCTGGATGTCGCGACCGGCACCGGCAACACGGCGTTTGCGCTGGCTGAGCACGTGCGCCGGGTGATCGGGCTCGATCTCACCAAGCCGATGCTCGACGAGGCACGCCGGATTGCCGCCGAACGCGGCACTACAAATGTCGACTGGGTGATCGGCGACGCGGAGCACCTGCCGTTCCAGGACGACACATTCGACGTGTACACCGTCCGCGCGGCGCCACACCACTTTCACGATGTCGAGGCCTTCCTGGAAGAGGCGTATCGGGTTTTGAAACCCGGTCGCGACGCGGCGTTCGTGGATTGCGCTCCGCCTGTGCCGGCACGCGATCTACTTCACGAGGTCGAATTGCGGCGCGATCCTGCGCACGTGCTTTCTCTGACGGTCGAGGAATGGGTGGCGAAGCTCGACCAGGCTGGATTCGATGTCGAGAGCGCCCAGGCCCGCGAGCTCGATTGGAATTACGAGGAATGGATGGACAACCAGAACGTCGGGCGGGAACTCCGCGACGAGCTGGCGACGGTCATCGAGTCGGCGCAGGGCGAGGCGCGCACGCAGCTGCGTCCTGAGCGCCGAGAGGGCCGGCTCTGGCATGCGTACTGGCACTGTTTGATCCGCGCCCACAAGCCGGAGTGACTCGAGACTTCACCGAAGGCGAGGTGATCGTGCTGGTCGACAAGGTCGGCCGCCGGCACCGGGTCCGCCTCAAACGGGGCGAGCGGCACTCGATCCATTCCGGCTTGATCCTGCACGACGACTTGATCGGTCACCCCGAGGCCTCGGTCGTGACAACCCAGCTCGGCGCCCGCCTGCTGGCGGTTCGGCCGACCTTCGCCGAGCAGGTCACCGGCCGGCGCCGCCAGACGCAGCCGATCTACCCCAAGGATCTCGGTGCGATCCTGATCGCCGCGGACGTCTTTCCGGGCGCCCGCGTCCTGGAAGCGGGGACGGGCACCGGGGCGCTGACGCTGGCGGTGCTGCGCGCGGTGGGGCCTGAGGGCCTGGTCGTCAGCTACGACGCCCGCGAGGAGTTTCTCGAAGCGGCGAAGCGGAACATCACGGACACACTGGGCCGGATTCCGCCCAACGTGGAGCTGAAGCTGGGTGATGTCTATGCCGGCGTGGACGAGCGCGAGATGGATCGCGTGCTCCTGGACCTGCCCGAGCCGTGGCAAGCGGCGCCCGCGGCCAAGGCCGCGCTTCGGCCGGGCGGGATCGTGTTCGCCCACTGCCCGAACGTCAGCCAGGTGCAGCGCTTTTTCGACTGCTTGCGCGAGCTCCGGGGCTTCGGGATGCTGGAGGCGTTCGAGCTGCTGCAGCGTGGGTGGACGGTGCGGGGCCGAAGCATGCGGCCGTCCCACCGGATGGTCGCGCACACGGGGTTTCTTTGCTTCGCCAGGCGGCTGGCGGAGGATGAGCTCTTCGAACCGGAGGGCGAGGGTTTTCGGTAACCAAGCTTGGGGTGGCGACGTTTCATCTGGCATGGGGCCTCGCGCTGCACGACTGATCGTCTTCTTCGTCTCAGCAATCGCCACGGTCGCGGTGTTCGCCCTGGCCCCCACCGTC
>DATLKH010000296.1:0-8512 GCA_035538475.1 Candidatus Dormiibacterota bacterium
GACGCCTGAATCCGCTTTACGCGCCGACGATCATCCCCAACATGGCGGGTGCGTCGGTCGCCATGCAGTTCCACCTGCGCGGCCCGAACACGACCATCACCACCGCCTGCGCGGCGTCGACCCAGACGCTGGGCGAAGCCACTCGAGTGATTCAACGCGGAGAGGCGGACGTGATGCTCGCCGGCGGTACGGAAGCATCGCTGTGTGAAGTGGGGATCGCGGCCTTCAATGCGATCCGCGCCCTCTCGACTCGTAACGATGCGCCGGAAAAAGCGAGCCGGCCGTTCGACCGCGACCGCGACGGCTTCGTTCCCGGCGAAGGCGCGGGCACGCTGGTGCTCGAGTCGCACGAGCACGCGATCAACCGCGGGGCGCGAATTTACGGCGAAGTTCTGGGTTATGGAACGACCAACGACGCATTCCATCAGGTCGCGCCTGACGAAACCGGTGAGGCGCCGGCGATGGCGGTGAGGATCGCGATCAAAGACGCAGGGTTGAAACCTGAGGACATCGACTACGTCAACGCACATGGGACGTCGACCCAGTTGAACGACGCGGGCGAGACGAAGGCGTTGAAGATGGCGCTGGGCGAAGCGGCAAACAAAGTCGCCATCAGCAGCACCAAGTCGATGATCGGTCACCTGCTTGGTGCGGCCGGCGCGGTGGAAGCGATCGCGACGCTGTTGACGATCAACCGCGGCCTGATCCACCCGACCATCAACTACGAGAACCCGGACCCCGAGTGCGACCTCGATTACGTGCCCAACACCGCGCGTCGCAAGGATGTGCGAACCGCGATCTCCAACGGCTTTGGTTTCGGTGGACACAACGCCGTCATAGTCCTGGCGAAGTACGAGGAATAAATGGCTGACGAAACTCTCGGCACCGTCCTGACGCGAAACCTCCAGGAGGAGATGCAGAACTCCTACATGGAGTACGCGATGTCGGTCATCATCAGCCGGGCGCTGCCGGATGTGCGTGACGGGCTGAAGCCGGTGCAGCGGCGAATTCTCTTCGCGATGAATCGCGCGGGCGCCACCAGCGGCACGAGGACGAAGAAGTGCGCTGCTTTCGTCGGCGACGTGATGAAGCTCTATCACCCGCACGGCGACGCCGCGATCTATGACGCATTGGTCCGCATGGCCCAGCCTTTTTCCTTGCGGTACCCGTTGATCGACGGTCAGGGCAACTTCGGAAGCATCGACGGCGATCCGCCCGCGGCCATGCGCTACACGGAGGCGCGACTTTCAGCGATCACCGGCGAGCTGATGGCCGATATCGAGAAGCAGACCGTCGACATGATTCCGAACTACGACAACTCCGAGGAGGAGCCGACGGTCCTGCCGGCGCGCATCCCGAACCTGCTCATCAACGGGGCGTCGGGAATCGCGGTCGGCATGACCACCAACATTCCGCCTCACAACCTGCGCGAGGTGGCAGCTGGGGTGAAGCATCTGGTCGACAACCCCGAGGCGACGACCGAGGACCTTCTCAGCTTCATCAACGGCCCCGACTTTCCGACGGGCGGTCTGGTCATGGGCACGTCTGGAATCAAGGCGGCGTACTCGACCGGACACGGCCGCATCATCGTGCGCGCTCGCCACACTTTCGAGCAGGCGCCGAACGGTCGCGAGCGAATCATCATCGACGAGCTGCCATACGCGGTCAACAAGTCGTCGCTGCTGACCAAGATCTTCGAGCTCGTCAACGAGCGAAAGCTGGAAGGGATCGCCGATCTGCGCGACGAATCAGACCGGCAGGGAATGCGGATCGTGATCGAGCTGAAGCGCGAGGCCCAGGTGTTCACCGTGCTGAACAACCTCTACAAGCACACGCAGCTGCAGACGACGTTCGGCGTGATCATGCTCGCGATCGTCGACGGCCGGCCGGTGGTGCTCAGCCTCAAACAAGCTCTGCAGCTCTTCATCGATCACCGGCGCAACGTCATCCTGCGCCGAACCCGGTACGACCTGGAGCGCGCACAGGAACGGGCCCACATCCTCGAAGGCCTGAAGATCATCCTCGACCACCTCGACGAGGCGATCAAGACCATTCGCGCCGCTTCCGACCAGGAGAAGGCGTCGACCGACCTGCAGACCAAGTTCGGTTTGAGCGAGCGCCAGGCGAAGGCGGTGCTGGCCCTGACCCTCGGCCGCTTGACGCGACTCGAGCGCGGCAAGATCGACGAGGAGTACGAGCAGGTGATCAAGACGATCGCCTATCTCGAGAGCGTCCTGGCCAGTGATCAGAAGGTCCGGATGCTGATCAAGGACGAGATGGACGATGTCGTCAAGAAGTACGGCGACGAACGCCGCACCGAGATCGCGGACCAGGAAGCGACCGAGCTCTCGGCCGAAGACCTGGTGCCAAAAGAAGAGGTCGTTGTCACGCTGACCCACCGCGGTTATGTGAAGCGCCAGCCCCTGCGCGTCTTCCGCGCTCAAAAGCGGGGCGGCGTGGGATTGAAAGGCGCGAAGCCAACCGCGGGCGGCGAAGCCCCAAGCGGGACGCGTGAAGAGGACTATGCGGAGCATCTGCTGACCACACACACGCATGCTTCGATGCTCTTCTTCACGCAAAACGGCCGTGTATTCCAGCTGCGCGTGCATGAAGTGCCTGAGCGAGAACGGCAAGCCAAGGGAATGCCGATCAACAACTTGATCGACATCGCTTCGAATGAGCGAATCACGTCCGTTTTTGTACGACCTGAAAGCGACTCAGAAGCTCACTACATGCTCATGGTCACGAAGAACGGATACATAAAGAAGACCGCGATGGCGGAATACGCAAACGTCCGCCGCAATGGACTGATCGCCATCAACCTGCAGGAAGGCGATGAGCTGGACTGGGTCACGCCGACGAGCGGCAAAGACGAGGTCATCATCGCGACCGAATTGGGCAAGGCGATTCGTTTCGGCGAGACCGAGGTGCGCGCGATGGGCCGCGACACGCAGGGCGTGATCGGCATCAAGCTCGGAAAGGGCGATGCGGTTGCCGGCATGGCCACGGTCGTCGAGGGCAGCGACCTGCTCGTCATCACACAACGTGGCTATGGAAAGCGGACTCCGTTGGCGGAGTATCCGATGCATCACCGATCCGGTCAGGGCGTCTTCACGCTGAAGGTGACAGAGCGCGTGGGCAAGCTGTCCGCGATGCGCGTGGTTCGCGACCCGGAGGAAGAAGTGCTCGTCATCAGCGCCAGCGGAATGGTGCTGAGAACGCAGATCGGTGCGATCTCGCAGATCGGCCGGCAGACGCAGGGCGTGATCGTCATGCGCCTCGCCGCCGACGACCAGGTGGTCGCCATTGCGCCGGTCGCAGGAATCGAGGAGAGCGACTCCAAAGAGTGATTGACCTGAGCTGGATCGGAATCTGGCTTCTGGTCGCTTCGGTGGTCGTGATCGTGATCGAAGCGGCCCTGGCAGGAATCTGGAGTCTGCGGCTCGCGCGACGCAGTCAGCAGCTCAGCCGAAGATTGGCGAGCGAGCAGGCGGCGGTGCAGGCCGATCTCGCTCGCCTGCAGGAGTCTTTGGCCGAGACAGTCGTTTTGTGGCAGCCTTACCGCAGGTTGATACGGTTCTTGCAGCATCCACTGGTGATGGCGCTCATGCAGTCGTATACGCGGCGGCGCAGCGCCGCGCGATGAGATCTGAAACCGAGTTCGCGCATCAAGCGATTGAAGATGCGGTAGCGCGCGAGCGCGCTCGCATTGCACGCGAGTTGCACGATGGCATCGCGACGGAGCTGGCGGGCGCAATCTCGCTGTTCAAGGTTTATCTCGAACAGCATCACGGACCGCCCGACGACACCCTCAAAAACGTCTTTGAGATCCTGGAGAAGGCGTTGAAGCGGGTGCGCGAATCACTTGCCGATCTGCGTCCGGCCGCGATCGGGCCGCAGGGTTTGGTCGGCGACGTCAGGCGCCAAGGCGAGGAGTTCGCCCGGCTTTACGGAATCCGCGTCGAAGTCTCGCGCCATGGGAGCGAGGACCTGCTCTCGGCGCAGCAGCGTGAGGTGGTCGCGCAGGTCGTGCACGAGGCGCTCACCAATGTGCGGCGTCATTCGGGGTCTGCGATCTGCCGGGTGAAGATGGCGTTTTCGGCGAGGCCGTTTCTAATCGAGGTTTCGGACGAGGGCAAGGGTTTCAGCGCCGACATCGTCGGCGGTTATGGGTTGATGGGGATGCGCGAGCGCGCCGCGGGAATCGGTGGACGTCTGGAAGTGGTCAGCACCCAGGGTCGCGGGACGACCGTATTCCTTTTTGGCCCGAACTAGCTCCAGGTCATAACCGGAACGCTCTCCGTCTTATCTGAACGATCGGAAACATCAAAGCTTCGGGCTTAACAGGTTCGAGCTTTCGCTTGACGCTCTCCACCAGCTTTCGCGCACGTTGCTCGTCTGTGCGGATGGCACGTGCTACCTCCTGTGGCGAGAATCCATAGCTCAGCAGCTGCGCGACTTCGCCTTCGCATTCGTTGAGCCGGCTCAGCGGGCCGCGAAGCGCACTGACCAGCGGAGCCAAAGTGATGCCGAGCGTGTGTGCGTAAGCGATGTCCTGCTCGGTGTACCAGTGATCCCGGCGACAGCCGATGGTCAAAAGACCGATTGGCCTGTGACCCAACTCACCAACCGGGGCGTAGAGAAGGGCCGGCCAATCCAGCTCCCAGTCGTATCCGTTGGACGGATGCTCGGGCTCGACGAGGGAGTTGATCACCATCGGTCGCTTCTCGTAAAGGGCACGGCGCGACAGCGGCATCAGGGGACGGCCCTGCAAAAAACGCCGCGAGACCTCGGACGCGGCGATTGGACGCACCCAACCGCCGCGCAGATACCCCAGTACCCACCGGTCGTGGCAGACGGAGCTGAGGGCCAGTCCCAGCCGGCGCCTGGCTTCTTGGAGGTCTGGGATCTGGCCCATGACAGGAGGTTATGGGCGGCCAGAATTTCTGACCTCACGCGAGGTTCAGTGTTTCCTCAAGAAATCCTGAACCTGATACGTTGCGCTCGGGGATTGGTGGCGTGCCGGCGAAGCTGCTGGTAGTCGACGACGAAGCTCGGATGGCGGAGGTCACCGCAGAGCTGCTGCGGCGCGCCGGCTACGCCGTCGATGTGGCGCGCAGTGGCGGAGAAGCGTTGGAGCGGGTGCGGTTGGACTCGCCGGATCTGATGCTCCTCGATTACGAGATGCCCGACATGGAGGCGCCAGAAGTGCTCGACTCGCTCCGGTCTGGTGCCGAGCGCATTCCCTTTCCCGTGATCATCCTGACGGGCAGGCGACACTCACCAGGCGATCAGGTTGTGGGCATCGAGCGCGGTGCCACGGATTACATCGTCAAAGGCACGGATCGACAAGTGCTGCTCGCCCGGGTGCGCGGTGCGCTCCGGGATCGGATGGCGAGCACGGCGGCGGTGGTCGTCCGAGGCCGCCTGCGAGTCGACGCTGCACGTGGCGAGGCTCGACTCGGTGAGCGGATTCTCAAGCTCGAACGCAGGCCGATGTTGTTGCTGCAGCTGCTCGCCGGCCGGGAGGGCGAGGTCGTTTCTCGCTCCGAGCTGCTGGAGCGAGTTTGGGGCAGCTCGTACAAGGGTTTCGAGCACAGCGTGGAGCAGGCTGTTCACCAGATCCGGCGGGAGCTGCAGGAGCCCGGCTGGATCGAGACCGTTCGTGGGATCGGGTACAGGCTCGTCGTCCGGCCCTGAGCTGGCAGCGGCGCTGCACCGCTTGCGGTCGACGCTGGCGCGAATGCGCGCTGAGCTGGAAGTCGCGGATGCGGACGACGAGCCGCTGGCCGCCGATCAGTTGGTGAGTGACTTGAGGCAGGCACTGGACCAGCTGGGCGAAGTCGAGTCAGCCGCTTTGGCAATCGTTCGCGTGCTCGTGCTCGACGACGACGAAAGGTTGGGCGAGCTTACGGCGCGGGGCTTGAGGCGACTTGGGTTTGATGCGGAATTCTCGCGCATGATTCGACCGCTGCGCTCCGGTGAAGTGGTCGTGATCGACCTTGGCCTCGCCGCCTCTGCGGGCGCGGAAACGCGGGCCGAGCTTCGAAACGCACGGCCAATCATCGTCAGCGGAGCCACGGATGCAGCATCACGGGCTCTGGCAGTCGACCTCGGGTCCAGCGACTATTTGGTGAAGCCTGTCGAACCGGTCGATCTCGCCGCTGCAATCCGGCGGCGCGTAGAGGAGGAACGATGAGCGTCGCGCACATGTACGAGGGATGGCCGAGGGTGCAGACACGGCTGATGCATGTGCTGCCCAAGCTCAGTCCGCCGGCGCTGCAGCTGACGTCAGGCGAGGGAGGGTGGCCGGTTTGGGCGATTTTGAGTCACGTCGCCGGGGCTCGCGTTTACTGGCTCTGCAACGTCTTCAAGGAGCCGGGTGCGGAATCGACGCCGTTTGGCGATTTGACAAGTGACGGTTGGGAAGACCATCTCGATCAGCCGCGTGGCCGCGAGGAGCTGATGGATGCGCTCAGCAGCTCGTGGCGAATTGTCGAATCGTGCCTAGAGCGCTGGACACCGGAAATGCTTGATGACGTCTTCACGCGGCAGATGGGTCAGGTCACGCAGCACCACAGCCGCCACTCGGTTTTGACGCGGATGGTGATGCACGATTCGTTCCACTGTGGCGAGATCTCGCTGTTGTTCGGGATGAATCATGCGGAGGTCTCGATGGACCCGTGGGAGCCGATTACCTAGCAGCACTCCGGCAGAACGACCGTGAGGGAGTCACGCCGACGGTCCAGCGTGCGTGATCCAACTTGTCAGCTGGACGGCACAACCCAAGCATGAGAACAGACCGATCAGCGGCACCAAGTATCGGTACAGTCTCAGACCTCTCTCTGCCAACTCCGCGGGGAGGTAGATCGCATATGCGGAGAGCGCGAGCCCCAAGATCGGACCCGACATGAACAACCAGTCGGCGGCTTGGCTGGACACGGGATGCGGCGCCGTCGGGCAACCGAAGACGGCGAAACCGCACGGTGAAGGTGGAGGCCAGGCGTGCATCGCCGAAAACAAACCGACGGCAAGCCACGGCACGCCAACTCCGCCGACTGCGAGAACCATCCGGGCGGGCAGTCCAAGGAACGACCTTTGCTCTTCTTCCTCATTTCCGAGACTCATATTTCGTGTCGCGTCGGCAGATTCATCATGAAGGTGCCTTCAGATCAACCCGCCCACGGCGGCAGCGTCACGGTAAAAACCGCCCCGCGGCCGCTGCCGCTGTAGGTCAACTGGCCCTGGTGCTCCTTGACGATGCCGTAAGACATGAAAAGGCCGAGTCCGGTTCCGCCCTCCTTGGTGGTGAAGTGCGGCTCGAATAGATGGTGGCGGTTCTCGTCGGCGACGCCCGGTCCGTTGTCGGACACGCTGACGAAAGGCCAGCCGTTGTTTCGCCTTCCAGTAGTCAGCTCGACTCGACCATTCTTGGGAGCCGCATCGATCGCGTTGTTGATCAGATTGGTGAGGACTTCTCGGAGAAGAAGCGGATCGGCCCGAACCTTCACGTCGTCAGGCGACTGTCGAAGGCCGAGCTCGATCTCGTTCGTCTTTGCCCGGGGCCTGGCCATACCGAGCGCCCGAACGACGAGGTCGTTGAGGTCGACGGGCACAGGCGAGTAGCTGACGCGCGGCGTGGCGCCTTGCGACAGGGTGTGCAGGACGGAGGCGGCGTCATTGGCCGCCGCCGTGGCGGTGACGACCGCCTCGCGATCCACGGAATCGAGCCTGCTGACGTCGATCTCTTTGAGATAGCCGACCGCGCTCGCGATGTGATTGCGAAGGTTATGGACGACGCCCTCAACCGCCCGACTGTGGAAGAGATGGCGATCGGCGTCGGAGAGTTCGGACTCGAGCACCTGTCTGATGCGACGTCCGGCGATCGTGTCAGTCAGGGCTAGTGCCAGGACGCCGACCACGGAAGCAAGGAAGTAACCGCGCCACGATCCATCAATCAGGTAGCTAATGACCAAGGCTGCCAATCCGATGTACAACAGCGCGACAACCGAGGCCATGAAATTGTGCACGACGACGGAGCGAATTGATTGGCCGAGTCGGATGCGGAACGCTACAGCGATGAGAGAGATGTTTACGAGCGTACAGATAGCAATTACGACTAATTGCGTGCCGAGGCTTAGAGACCCACTATTCCTAAGGACGGAAACAGCCGTTGCCCCACTAAAGCTAATTAAGCCCGAGAAGACGGCATTTCCAAAAATTGGAAAGGCTCCACGCCGGAGGAATGAAGGTGATGAGGCGACTCCCACGATGGTTGCATCGAGAGGATTGAGTATCAAAGCCGCCGCCGTTATCGCTATGCCGCTAAGGCTCAGTCGTCCCTGCTCGATTCGGACCTGTGGGAGGTTAAGCACCGCGCCTGCAATGCACAGATACAGGACATCGGTCACGCGGTCCGGGTGAGCACTGCTGTATGGCAGGAGGCCCACGTTAGAAAGACCGAGGACACCAGCGAGCGCGCCCAGATAAAGGTATGACGCAAACACGCGGC
>DATLKH010000297.1:0-7491 GCA_035538475.1 Candidatus Dormiibacterota bacterium
CATGGCGGCGCCGAGCGGCTCCGCCAGGTGCTGCAGGAGCAAAAGCTCATCGACGGCACCTACAACGTGGTCAAGGCCGAAAAGCCGCTCGAGTTCATCGGCCAGGTTTCGACCACCCTCTTGACCGGGAAGCTCGGCCGGACCCCGATGGGGTTGGCGCTGGAGATCACCGACTGGCAGGAGCTTGAAGGCGCCTACGAGATGGAGAAGAACCGGCTGCGGCTGCGCTTCCAGGAGCTGCACGTCGTCAAAGAATGGGACGGCGACCTCGAGGGCTTCACCGCCATCGTGCTCCGGGAACAGGCCAAAGCCCACCCACTGCTCGATTCGACGATGCGCTTCATCGAGCACCTACGCGACTATCGCGAGAAGCTGGCCGAAGCGGCCGTGCGGCGCTTCGAAGCGACCGAGCAGTGGATCGAGTGCCCGAAATGCGATACCGAGGTCCCGACCTCGAACGGCATTCACTGCCCGAACTGCGGCGAGGACATGCGCGGCGGCGAGTACGTGCGCGCCATCCTCCACCTCGAAGACGATCAGGACGGGCGGATCTATCGCGGCATCGACTCACTGACGGTTCGCTCGGCCGGGTTCCCCGAGTACCGCGGGATGGCGCTCGACAGGATCCAGGGCTCGAACCTTTGGGTCAGCTTCCGCCGCTACGACCCGCTGCCGGACGAAGGCATCGTCCTGCCGACCGCGAGCGTGGAGATGTTCGAGGCGCAGCGATCGGTGATCCGCCAGCTGCAGATCGGCAGCCCGCGCACGGGAGCCCTGGCCGCGGAGCTGGCAGATCCCGGGTGGCTGGGTACGCCCCCGCGCGTCGCTCTGGACGGCAAGCGAGCCCATCACCTCCCGGATCCAAACGAAGAGCAGGCTGACGCGGTGGCCCGCGTCATGGGCATGCGGCCAGGACAGCTGTACCTGATCCAAGGCCCGCCGGGCACGGGCAAGACGACTGCGATCGTGGAGTCGATCCGCCGGATTCTCGGCCGCAACCCCAATGCATCGATCCTGCTCTCCTCGCACTCGAACGACGCCGTCGACACCGGACAAGAGCGACTGCTCGGCTTCTCGCACGTGCGGCAAGCACGCATCGCCGAGCCCGGCAAGGTGCCTCGTCGCCTCCGCCCGACTCTCGTCGAAGGCGACGACCTGGAGCAGTTCAACCTGGTCGCGGGCACCGTGAACCGCCTCACCATCGACTCGCGGCTGCGGTTCAAGGTCTTCGACTGGCTGATCCTCGACGAGGCGAACAAGGTGCGCGCCAACGAAGCGCTTGCGGTGATGCCGCTGGCCAAGCGCTGGGTCATGATCGGCGACCTCAATCAGCTGCCGCCGGTCATGGAGGAGGCCGCCTCGACCTTCAAGATCTCGGCGCCGCTCGACGAGATGGTGCGAGATGACAGCTTCTATGGCTGGATCTGGGACAAGGTGCCGGCGGGATCGCGCATTCTGTTGCCTCGCCAGTACCGCATGCGCGAGCCGATCGGCCGCGTCGTGTCCGATCTTTTCTACGAGGGCAAGCTCATCCACGAGGCGCCGCATCCACGCATGCCGCTGCCCTGGCCATTCGACCGGGAGCTCGTGTGGGTCGACACCGGTGCGCAGGACGAGTACCGCGACGCGCAGAGATCGGTCGCGAACGAATTCGAGGTCGCGCTTTCCAAAGACATAACGTCGATCATTCGCCGGCGTGTGCGGAAGGCCAAGCTCGCCGTGATCGCCATGTACAACTCGCAGGTCAACCGCTTGCAGGGCGCTCTCAAAGGCATCGTGCCACCCGACGACATCGAGTCGGTCGACGCATTCGAGGGACGGGAGTCGGACGGCGTGATCTTGTCGCTCGTTCGCTCCAACGATCGGGCTGCGATCGGCTTCCTCAACGATCCCAACCGCGTCAACGTCGCGATCTCGCGCGCCAAGAAGCTGCTCGTGATCGTGGGTGACTCGAAGACCGTGATCGGCGGCGCGCCCGAGCTGTTCGGTCCGCTTTTCGAGCACTGCAAAGAAGAGGGATTGGTGGCGGGCGTGGGCGCAGTCGTCACCGCCTGCCAGCGCGTGGGCATCCGGTCCCAGGTCCAGCGGCTGTCGCGGCCGCATCGAGGTGACCGCCGGCGCCGGCGCCGGCGCGGTGGACACCGTGGACCTGTCGAGACGGCCGTCGCGAACGGAGATGCCGCGGTGGTTTCGCCCAACGGCGCCGAGCCGGTGACGTCGATCGAGGCTCCGCTGGCAACTGACGCCTCGGACGCCTCCGCCCAGGAGCCAGTCGAAACGCCTCCGACCCCGGAGAGTCGCGACTAACCGAGGATTTCCAGGCCGCGCTTCCGGATAGTCGCGACTAACCGAGGATTTCCAGGCCGCGCTTCCGGATAGTCTCGTCTAACCTGCACTTTGGCGACAGCATCGCGTTGGACTCCATCTAAGCTTTGGCCGGTATGAGCGACTGCGTGTTCTGCGAAATCGTGCGCGGCGAATCGCCCGCCAGCTTCACGTACCAGGACGACACCGTAGTCGCATTCATGGACATCCAGCCAATCTCACACGGACACATGCTGGTGGTGCCGCGCGAGCATGCGGTGCTGATGAACGAGGTCAGCGAGACGGCGGCGATGCGCACGTTCAAGGTCGCGCGAAAGCTGAGCGCAGTGGCGCGCGGCACGCTAGGCGCGAGCGGCGTCAACCTGTTCGTCGCGGACGGCGAGGTCGCGTTCCAGGACGTGCCGCACTTTCACGTTCACGTCATCCCCCGCTATCCGAAAGACGGCTTCGGCCTGACCTTTCCACGCAACTACGACCATCCACCGGCCCGCGCGCAGCTGGACGCAATCGCAAGCGCGATCCGGGCCGCGGGAGAGACCTCCGCTACGGCTTGACCGTCACCGACAGCGAGTAGAGCATCGCGTACATCGGACACGCCTGTCCTGACGGACATACAGGAACCCCCACGGCGGTCACGGTCGCATTTCCCGCCGCGCCGGCCTTGAACGCGGCGAGCCTGACCCCTTGAACCGCAGTCGCGGCAGGATCGGGAACAGGTTGAAGCACCGCTGGATCGCTGGACTTGACCTGCTGCCAGAACTGTGCGGTGCCACCATGGAGCACGACTTCGAGAGTTTGGCCGACGTGCAGCGCGACCGCATGGTCCTTCTCAGTCGCGGTGACGTCAAAGTGCGCGCGGGGTGGTGTAGGCGTCGGATTGACTCCGGTTCCGAATTGATAAGCGCCGCATGCGGCGGTGCTGAGCGCCAGAGCCACGACCACCAGCAATCGCTTCATCGGTAGCGGAAACGTGCCCGGTCCCGTTTGGGTAACCAGGCTTGCTCCTCTACACTCGGCAGTTCAAATGAAGCCAACCTGGTTCGTCCTCGCGGCTGCGCTGGTTGTGAGCGCATGCAGCTCATCGGCGGTTGGTTCGCATTCGCCATCGCCTGATGCCGGCGCGATACCCCAGGGTCTGGTCGCTTACGCGGCCGATCAAGGGATCGGAGTGCTGGATCCGGCCACCGGCAAATCCACGATCGTCGCGCCCCTTCAGCCCGGGACTTATCGCGTCGGTGGTCCTGTGTGGGCCCCTGCGCCGGGGCTGAGCTATCCCGTCATCTACTTCACGCTGCACGACGATCGCACGCCCGAGCGGAGAACGACCGGCGGCGTCGTGCCGTACGACTGGCTGTTCCAGGTCGATCCCTTCAAAGGCGCCGTCGATCCGATTGCGGCTTCAGAGGATTCGATCAGTGAAGGACCGATTGGACTCGTCGCCAACTCTCACTACGTGGCATTGACGGTCGGGTGCTGCTCGGCATATGAGGTCGATGCGCTCGACGTGACCACGCCGTTGGGCGCACTGAAGACGCTGTCGAAGCCGCCTTCGCAAGCGGCCTTTTTCACCGAAGGCGCATCACCAGGCGTCTCAGGACTGATTGCGGTGCGCGAGATTTCAACCGGTACCTGGTACTGGCTCAATGCGGATGCCGGCGTGCTCAATCCGTTCCCGGTCAAGCTTGGGCCGGACGACGGTCCGGTTGCGTTCAGCGCCGATGGCACCCTCGCGGCGATCGCGCAGCCCGATCACGGCGCATTCATCCAACCCCTCAACGCTTCCCCTCCGGTGGCAACACCGAGCCCGAGTGGTGGGAAGCTCGCGACTCCGACCCCCTCGCACCCGGCCACACCATCGACCTCGATCGGACCGCATCACGTCAACTCCAAGCTCCAGCACCCGGACGGTCTCGCCTTGAGCCCGGACGCCAGCCAGCTGATGATCGCGATCAACGGCGAGCTCGAGCTCTACAAAACATCGGTGGCGGACGGCACGGCGCCCGTGAACAAGTTCTTGAGCGGGTCCAACGTGGTCGGCGTCGCGTGGTCGGGCAGGATCGTGGGCGAGAAGGCTTCTGGAATCAAAGCCAGCCCCGGACCGCAAGCGATGGTCGACGGGCTGCTCGATGCCACCAAGCTCCCAGCGGCGGCGGACACGCCACAGGCCCGGCCGCTGACCCAGGTCTATCTGTGGCAGTTCGATTCCAGCAAGGAATCGCCGATCTCTGCCATCACCGACGCCACCACAGACGTGACCGCGAAATACCCTCCGATCGACGCCGGGGTCGTGTTCCACCACTGGGCGCCGACCGGCACGTGGGAACTGCTCGGCGGTTGCTTTCGCTATCGCATCGTGATCACGGGCAGCATCGCCCCCACGGCGTCGACCTTGGGCCTGGCGAGCAACGCGCTTTGCTCCGCCAGACCGTCACCGAGCCCAAGTCCGAGCCCGACTCATTAGCATCGGTTCGTGGGGTTCGATTACCTCGCGAATCACGCCGAAAGCATCGGTGCCAAAACGGCCGTGATCCTGGGCGAGCAGAGCATCGACTTCGCCACTTTGAACCGGCGCGCGAATCAAGCCGCCAACGTGTTCAAGCAGCTCGGCTGCAAAGCGGACGATCGCATGGCCGTGATGTCGTTCAACTCGATCGAGTACTTCGAGCTGGTCAACGGCTTGCGCAAGCTGGGCGCGATCTTCGTGCCGGTCAACTACCGCCTGCGCGGATCGGAGGCCGCATACGTGATCAATGATTCCGGAGCGATCATCGCCGCCGCCGATCGCGACCACGTCGCCGTGATCGACGAGGCACGCTCGAACATCGAGCGCAAGGTCAATTTGGTGGCCATCGACGGCGATGAGCCCGAAGGTTGGCTGAGCTATCCAGGGTTGCGAGATGGTGCATCCGATGTCGCGCCCGAGATCGGGATCACCGGACTCGGTTCGTCGATGATCTACACCTCGGGGACCACCGGCGCGCCAAAAGGCGCGTGGCGCCCTGGCGGCATCGGGCTGGAAAACATCTTTCAAGTCATCTCGCTCTTCAATCTGGATGGATCCGATGTCCACCTGTTGTGCGGTCCCGTCTATCACAGCGGCCCCGGGATCTTTGCCGCTCTGCATCAGCTGTTGGGCGCGACGATCGTGGTGCAGAAGAGGTTTGATCCCGAGGACGCGCTCGATCAGATCGAACGGCATCGCGTGACCACGACGTTCATGGCCCCGACGCTGCTGAAAAGACTCGTCGAGGCTCAAGAGCAGAAACCACGAAACGTCTCTTCGTTGCGCGCGGTCATCCTCAGCGCAGCGCCGTGTCCATTCACGCTGAAGGTGCGCGCGCAAGCGGCGCTGGGTGAAGTCCTGTGGGAGACGTACGCGGCTACTGAAACTGGCTTCAACACCATCCTTCGCCCGGAGGATCAGCTCCGCAAGCCAGGATCGTGTGGCACCGCGGTGCCGGGCCAGGAGATCAAGTTGCTGCGAGACGACGGTACTGAAGCCGCAGTCGGCGAGCCAGGAGAGTTCATGGTGCGCAGCTCGTGGGTCGCGGAGTACTACCGGCGTCCGGAAGCAACCAGGAACAGCACCCACGACGGCTTCTTTTCTGTCGGCGACATCGCATATCGCGATGAAGACGGCTACTTCTACATCTGCGACCGGCGCATCGACATGATCATCTCGGGTGGGGTGAACGTCTATCCGGCGGAGGTCGAAGCGGTCCTGCTAGCCCATCCCGACGTCGCCGACGCGGCAGTGATAGGTGTTCCGGATGAAGAGTTCGGCGAGTCGGTGAAGGCAGTCGTGCAGCTCCGTCCCGGCGCAAACATCGGCGCTGAGGATCTGATCGCGTTCTGCGGCGAGCGCCTCGCCGGCTTCAAGCGGCCGCGGTCGGTCGATTTCCTGGATGAGCTTCCGCGGGATGCGGCAGGGAAGCTGCTGAAGCGCAAGCTGCGCGAGCATTACTGGGCCGGCGCCGGACGCCGGATCTAGTTCAGCAGCGGCAAAACGTATTCGAGCGAGCGGCTGATCCGCCCCAGCGGCCGGTCGGCGTTTGAGTTGAGCCGGACCTCTTGCTCCAGCGTGTACCAGCCCCTGTATCCCGCGTTCCTGAGCGCGGTCGTGACGGCACGCACATCGATCGATCCCTCACCGATCGGTTTGTACAGCCCACGCGAAACGGCGCCGGCGAAATCCAACGAACGATCCCGAACCCGGCGGGCGATCTCGGCGTCGATGTCGTTGAGCTGCACGTGGACGATGCGGCCGGCTGCTTCCTGGATCACGTCAAGCGGGTCGGCTCCGGCGAGTGCCAGCTGAGCAAGGTCGAGGCAGAGTCCCGCTTCAGAGCCAACCAAGAGGCGTTCGATGTGCTCGGTGCCCTGGATCATGCCGCCGAATCGGGGCATCACGGCCAGCTTCAATCGATGCCGCGCACACACGTGCTCGACCGATCCGACGGAATGAAGCACATGCGCCCACTGCGGCCTGGCCGACGCTTCGGCCGGACTGAGCGGGCCGCGGTCCCAAATGGCAGACAGCACCAGCGTATGCGCGCCGACCGCGGACAGCCAGTGCGCATGACCATCGATGTGGGCCAGCTCCGGGCCTCTTTGCTCGTGAACGTGCAGAACGCCGTGAACGTGACCGGCCACGACGCGCAGGTGCTGTCGTCTCAGCACCGCCTTTGCGTGGTCGCTGCGATTGGGGAGAAAACCTGAAGGACCGGCGGTGATCGCACCTTCGCCCACAGCGGCCGCTTCGGAAAGCACGCGTTCCGAATCGAGCTGATGGCCCCAGTCCTTTTGATCGCTGATGCCCCAGCACGCGGGCGACAGCGCAAGACGGTGCGCGCCCGTCCGACCCCTTCCTCTCATGCCACTGAGCATCCGGCTCAATCCGCAGAGATTAACCTTCTAGTCAACGATGCCGGAAACACGCCGCGAGTCGACTCTTAACACAACGTTGTGAGCGAGGAGCCTTACGGCGTGCGGGCTCTTCCCGAGCTGTACAAGACGTGGGCGACCACGGGGATGGTCGCCAACATCGGCACTCGGATCGTCGAAGTGGGATACGGAAAGCTGATTCTCGAAGGCCACATGACCGGCGAATCGCACGGTTTTCCGACCTCGCACGGCACGATCATCCATGGCGGCGCGATCGCAACT
>DATLKH010000298.1:0-1965 GCA_035538475.1 Candidatus Dormiibacterota bacterium
GGCACGTTCAACGGCGTGCTGGTGATCAAGGCGAACTTCAACGCCTTCATCTTCACGTTGGCCATGAGCATTCTCCTGACCGGGCTGCAGCTCGGCTGGCTAGGCGGTCAGACGGTCTACAACCTGCCCGAGGCCTTCATCTATCTCGGCGCGGAGTCGTGGTTCGGGATCCCGGTGTCGGTGTGGGTAACCGTGGCTACGTTCGCGGTTGCGGCCTGGTTCCTCCGCTACCACCGCATCGGACGGGCCATGTACGCGATAGGCGGAAATCTTGAAGCCGCCCGGGCTGCCGGCATCCAGGTGGATCGGATTCGGATCGGAGTCTTCATGGTGGCGAGCGTGCTTGCGGCGACTGGTGGCCTCATGCAGGCCGGCAGGGTGACTGCCGTGACCGCCGGTCAGGGTTCCAACCTGATCTTCGGCGTTTTCGCTGCCGCGGTGATCGGCGGTGTGTCGCTCGAGGGCGGTCGCGGCCGCATGGTCGGTGCGTTGACGGGTGTGGTCCTTCTGTCGCTCGTGACCAACATCCTCACTCTTTCCAACATCAGCTCGACCTGGATCGACGCCGTCGACGGCGCGATCATCCTCATCGCGCTCGGCCTGGCCAAGGTCATCGGCACGGAGCGCGTCTGACCATGGGCCGGCTCGGTGGCAAGGTCTGCGTCATAACAGGCGCGGGTTCCGGCATCGGTCGCGCGAGCGCGTTGCTCTTCGCTTCGGAGGGTGCGCGCGTAGTCGTCGCCGACGTCGACATTGAAGCTGCGAACTCCACCGTTGGGGAGATTGGCGAATCGGCGTGGGCCGGCCGGGTCGACGTGACCGACCAGGCACGGACGGAGGCACTGGCCAAAGCGGTAGTCGAACGCGAGGGACGGATCGATGTGCTGTTCAACAACGCCGGTATCGCCGGGGTGGGGGACGTCATCGAGACCGACCCCGACCTGTTCGACCGCGTCATGCGGGTCAATGTGCGCGGGGTTTATCTGATGAGCCGCGCGGTCGTGCCATACATGATCGAGCGCAGGGCAGGTTCGATCGTCAACATGTCGTCCTGCATCGCCGAGATCGGCCTGGCGCGGCGTGTTTCGTATGCGGCCTCCAAAGGCGCGGTCCTGGCGATGACGAAGTCGATGCAGGTCGACCTTGCCCGGCATGGCATCAGGGTGAACGCTTTGTTACCGGGCACGATCCTCACGCCGTTCGTACAGCGCTACCTGAAGGACTCGTACGCGGATCCCGAAGAGGGCATGGCGTCAATTCGCAAGCGTCAGCTCAGCAATGACCTTGGCCGTCCGGAAGATGTCGCAAGCGCCGCGCTTTACCTCGCGTCAGACGAGTCGAAGTTTGTGATGGCGTCCGGTTTGGTCATCGACGGTGGGGTGACTTGAGCGAAGTAGCCGCCAGAATAGGCGACGCGATGCAGACGCTGAACTGGCGTGGTGCGCGGCTTCCAGCGCGCAAACCCCTTGACGGCGAAACGGTGCGTCTCGAACCTCTCGATCCATCACGGCACGGGGATGAGCTGTTCGCCGCGACCGCCGGCGCCGATGCGACGTGGGACTACCTGGCGTACGGCCCGTTCTCGGGACGCGAGGAGTTCCTCGGATGGCTCGCAGCGCGCGCTCCGCTTGAGGACCCGTTCACTTACGCGATCATCGACGGCGAGGCAGGATCGGCCCGCGGGCTGACGAGCCTCATGCGGATCGACGCACCGAATGGCGTGATCGAGGTCGGGCACATCTGGCTGTCACCGGCGCTGCAGCGAACTCGCCAGGCGACGGAGGCGCTCTACCCCCAGGCGCGCTACGTCTTCGACGAGCTCGGATACCGCAGGTTCGAATGGAAATGCGATGCGCTCAACGAGCCGTCAAGGCGCGCGGCCGAGCGGTTTGGCTTCGTTTTCGAGGGGATATTCCGTCAGCACATGGTGATCAAGGGGCGCAATCGGGACACGGCATGGTTCTC
>DATLKH010000299.1:0-4979 GCA_035538475.1 Candidatus Dormiibacterota bacterium
AACCAGCGCGGTTCACAGCAGCCGAAAGCATGCGTCACCGGCTCGTCCATGAACCCTCTTAAGGCTTGGAATTTCGTGAGGGAAGTAGTCGTTTCGTCGTTGAAAATCAGCACAAATCGTCTAAAGGGCGCGCCGATTTCGTGGCAGACTCTTCATTGCGCAGTGTGCGCGCGGGCCTTCAGAAAGGAACACGGGACCTCATCTTTCATCGAACCTCACCCCCCGCAGCCAAGCTCGGAGCCGGTGTCGAGAAATCGCCCGGCCCGAGCCTTTTTTATGGGGTTTTCGGCTGCTTGACCCGAGTCGCCCAATCATGGAGGGCTTCGCGCCAGGGGCGTAAAGGCCGGTAGCGAATCGATTCCATGCATCCGTTCATGGGTCGACGGGCGGGTGTTGGATAGGCCTCAGTAGGTACGGATTCAACCGCGATTTCCAGCTCGAACTCCTCCAGAGTGGCGCGCGCGAAATCGTCCCATCCCGTGCATCCGCCGGCGACCGCATGGACGATTCCCCGCTCTTGCTGTCCAGCAAGCTCGACCGCTGCCGCCGCCAGGTCGGCGGCATAAGTCGGATTGACGCGTTGGTCCGAAACCACACGGAGGGCCTCGCCTGAGCGCGCCCGTTGGAGGATGCGCTCGGGGAAGCTCTGTCCGCGCCTTCCCCCATAGACCGCGGCGGTGCGCATGACCAGCGCGTCGGGCAGCGCCGTGAGAACGCCTGTCTCGCCGCCCAGCTTCGAGCGCGCGTAGGTGGAAAGCGGTGAGGGCCGATCAGATTCGATGTAGGGCCGGTCGAGGTCGCCATCGAAGACGAAATTGGTCGAGAAATGCACGAAGCGGGCGCCGTGTCGAGCGCACGCGACGGCGATGTGACGGGGCCCGTCCGTGTTGACGGCGTGCGCCGCTTCCGGCTCGCTTTCAGCCCGATCGACCGCGTTGTACGCGGCGCAGTTGAACACGATGTCGGGCTTTCGCTCAGCGATCACTCGGTCGACAGCCGCGGCATCCGTGATCGACACCTGCCGGTGAGCGAGCGCCGCCTGTTCTCCCACCAAACGCACGATCTCGATGCCAAGCTGTCCCTCGGCACCGAAGACCAGGGCCTTCAAATGCTTTCGGTCAGCTTTTCTTTCTCAACGGGCTCGGTCTGCACCTCGATCTGCGCCTCGACCGGCGGCTCATGTGTGAGCAGCCTCGTGACGTCACCTTCATCCACCGGCCGTCCGACGAGGAAGCCTTGTGCGGCATCGCATCCTGCTTCGATCAACACAGCCTCGGCCATCCGGTCCTGCAGACCTTCGGCCACGACGCGCAGTCCGAGGTTGTGGCCGAGGCCGACCGCGGAACGAACGATCGCGCCAGAGTCCGGGTCGGAGGCGAGAGCGGTGATGAACGAGCGATCGATCTTGATCTCGTTCACCGGAAGGCGCATCAGATACAGAAGCGACGAATAACCCGTGCCGAAATCGTCCAGTGAGAGCCGCACGCCGATTTCGTGCAGCCGGTGCAGTGACTTGGAAGCGGCCGCCGCCATCGCGACGCCCTCGGTGATTTCCAGTGTCAGCCGCTGAGGATCGACCTTGAAGCTGGCCAGCGCCCGGGCAACCATCTCCTCGAGCGAGTGATCTTCGATGTTGCGCGGAGAGACGTTCAACGAGACGGATAGATCCAGGCCCATGTCGAGCCACCTGCACAGCTGCGCGAGCGCTGCATCGATCACCCACGCCGTCAGCGGATTGATGATCCCCGTTTCTTCCGCCATCGGTATGAATCGGTCGGGCGGCATCAAGCCTTCGCGCGGATGGTTCCAGCGCACGAGCGCTTCGACCGCTTTGATATCGCCGTTCTTGAGCGTGACCTGAGGCTGATAGTGGAGCACGAGCTCGCCTTGGGGAATCGCGCGCCGGAGATCGCCGGCAAGCCCTGACCTCCGCAGCGTTTGCGCTTCTTGCTCCGGCTGATAGACCGCGTACCCGCCGCCGGACCGCTTGGCCACATACATGGCCACATCCGCGCGCCGCAGCAGCGTGCTCGGATCATCACCGTGGACGGGGTACATCGCGATGCCGATCGAAGCCCCGGTTTCCACCATTTGATCTGCAATCGCAAACGGCCCTTCGAGCGAGGCCACGATCTTCCGCGCGGTGGCCACCACGTCTTCGGGATGTTTCGCATCTATGGTCAGAACCGCAAACTCGTCACCGCCCAGTCGCGCGATGGTGTCGGTCGCGCGCAGCACACCACGCAGGCGGGCAGTGACTTCTTGCAGCAAGCTGTCGCCGCGGTCGTGTCCGAGGGCATCGTTTATGTCCTTGAAGCGATCGAGGTCGAGAAGAAGGACACCAAACATCTTTTGATTGCGCCGCGCGGCGAGCAGCGCCTGCTGCAACCGGTCTCCAAACAGGCTCCTGTTGGGCAAGCCCGTGAGCGCGTCGTGCAGCGCCTGATATTCGAGCGCGTCAGTTTGCGCTTTGCGCTCGGAGATGTCGCGCAGGGTCGCAATGAAGAGATGGCGGGCGCCGATGTGCATCGAGCTGACCACGAACTCCACCGGGAAAAGGCTGCCGTTCTTCCGCTTGCCCATCGTTTCGTGCGCGCCGCTGACGGGCATGTCGAGCTTCAGGCGCCGCTGCAGGTAGTTGTCGAACGCACTGCGATGCGTGGTCGCGATCAGGATGTTGGCCTGCTGGCCGATGAGCTCCTGCTCTGTGTATCCGAAGAGCTTCACGACGGCGGGATTGGCCGACTCCATGACGCCGCTCACGTCGATGGTTGCGAGACCGTCAGAAACGTTGTCGAGCACCGAGCGCATGCGTTTCTCGCTTTCTTGAAGCGCAACTTCCGCTCGCTTGCGCTCCACAAACTCACCGATCTGTGAGCCGACGTCCGTCATCACGGCGCTGAGTCCTTCGTCGATGCCACGAGGAGCCCACGTGTGCAGCGAGATCACGCCGACGACGCGCCGGCCGCTGCGCACCGGGAATCCGACTATGCCGTGCAAGCCTGCGGCCACGGCGGCGGCCGCGCGCGGCGACTCATCGCCCGCGAGGTCTGTCATCGCCACGGGCGCACCCGACTCCCAGACGCGACCGGCCAGGCCTTCGCCCCGCCGGTACATCACTTGCGATGCGGTCTGCTCGAATGCCGATGTGTCGCGTCCCGGTCGTTTCCACGACGTGACGAAATGCATCGTCTCTCGCCCCGCGTCGACTTCCCAGTATTCGGCGAGCTCCCAGTCGAGCGTGCGGCAAAGCCCCTCGAGCACGGCGGGGGCCGCCTTGTCCCAACCAGGTGAGGTCACCAGCGCCTGCGTGACGGCGAATCGCGCTGCCTGAAGCACTTCGGCGCGTTTTCGGCCGCGGATGTCCACCGCGACGGTCTGGAAATAGAGTGGTTTCTTGTCGAGCCCCCACACGAGCCGCATCGTGAGGTCGACCCAGACGTGTTCGCCGTCCTTGCGGATGTAGCGCTTTTCGAGACGCCGACCTTCTTCCTCGCCGGCGAGCATGTGCTGCATCGCCTCTCGGAGCGGAACGACATCGTCCGCGTGCGTGATGTCGAGAAGTGACAGGGTGCGCAGTTCCTCGTCGCTGTAACCCACCAGTTCGCTGAACGCCGGGTTCACCGTTGTGATGTGGCCGTCGAGCGTCGTGAACGCCATGCCGGCCTGCGCCTGCTCGAACAAAGTCCGAAAGCGCGTTTCAATATCGCGTTCCGCAGCTTCGGCGCGCCGGCGCTCGGTGATGTCGCTGACGAGGGTCAGCACCTGGTTGTGCTGGCTCGACAGCTTGTGCACCGCCACTTCCGTCTCGACTTCGCGACCCGCCTTGGTCACGATCGTCGCCGTGTACCGCGCTGGCGCGTCCTCGTTCTCGAGGCCTCTCCTGATGCTGTCCCGGAACTTTTCGCGGTCCTCTGGGACGACCAGGACGAGCAGGGAGGGCAGCGCCGCAAGCTCTTCCCGCGTGTATCCGGTGAGCGCGAGGTAGGCATCGTTCGCCGCCACCAACCGCCCGCCCTGCGTGATCAGAAGGCCTTCGCCGAGATCGCTGAGTGTCGACAGCAGCGACCGCTGGCGCTCGATGTGGGCTCCCAGGTCACGGGCCACCGCGCGGCTGGTCAGGAAAGCGAGCAAGCTGAACCCGGCGAGGACAAGGCTCCAGATGACGACCGAGGAGACCGGAACCATCAGCGAAATGACGGCGTAGAACCAGAGCACCGCCAGCCCGAGCACGGCGATCCCGAACAGGTACACGAACCGGCTCGAACGCAAGCCGAGATCGAAATGAATCAGGACGGTGGCCATCGCCACGATCGCGAGGGGCGGCAGGTCGCTGTGCAGCCACGGCCCGGCCACGATGAGCCCGGTGACGATCAAGGTCACGGCCAGGATCGTCAGGACCAGCCGGGCGTAGAAAGAGTCGGCGAGGTGGGAGGCGCGCAGCACCACCGCGGATGCGCCCAGCACTGCCGCGGTGGCGACGAGAATCGCCTCATCGCGGACGATGTCCGCCGGCAGCGTGGCCTGGAACAGCCGGTAGGCGATCCCACCGAGGATGGCCGCCACGGCGACTGCGTCGACCGCCCGCAGCCACCAGGAGTCGAGCCGCCACGAAGCGGTCGGGGTGGTCCATTCGGCGCCGAGAAGCGGCGCGGCGGCCGGCGCAGGGGTGTTCAAGTCGTTAGCCAAGATCGATTCCGAAGAACGATAACGTTCGGGCCCCGAATTGGGGATCCCTAGCCCGCAGGCAGGCGAACGGGCCTTCTAGACTATTTTCCGGACTTCGTCTGCGGCCTTTGGGGCACCGTCCGCTTCAAAACCGGGCGGCGCCCGGCGGTCAACGGGTTTTCCTTCTCCCTGTCGCCGTCTTTGCGACCGCCTCGGCCGGCGGTGGCGTGAAGCGTGCGGAGCTTTGCCAGACGCTCCTTTTTGGCCGCCAGAGCGGTCTTCAGGGCGTCGGAAAGCTGGGTGTCGTTCAT
>DATLKH010000300.1:0-10354 GCA_035538475.1 Candidatus Dormiibacterota bacterium
ACTTCAATCAGGCTTATGGACCTGGCGCACGGCGGGTCGAGCAATTACGCCTCTTGCCGGATTGGGGCGGCTGAGGCGATGAGAGGAAACCGGGCACGGTTCGCTCTCATGCGTCGCTCTGGCGGCCGGGGTCTCCCCGGCCGCAACCCGCGTCCCGTTTAGTCACCAGACAACAGCCTTCGTCAGGGAATTCAAACAATCACATCCGCGGGAAGGAGAGCAGGCCCGCGAGTCCCGGCGACTTACTCAGGAAATCGCGTTGGGTGAGTTGCCGGTGAGCGGGCCGATGAGAGGAAACCGGGCACGGTTTCCTCTCATACGTAGCTACGCCTCTTGCCGGACTGGGGCGGCTGATACCATCCGACCTTCCCGTCGCGCGGCGACCGCCGCCAGGTAGAGCTGCACATATCTCTGTGCCGATCGCGCCCACGAGACGTCCTCTTGCATCGCATGCTGCACGAGCCACGACCAGACTGCCGGATGCCGGAACGTCTCAGTGGCGCGGACCACTGCGGCGAAGAACTGCCATGGGTCGTAAGGCGTGAACCGGAACCCATTGCCCTTTTGCGCGACCGGGTCGTAATCCCGAATCGTGTCGGCGAGCCCACCAGTCGCCCGCACGATCGGAATCGTGCCGTAGCGAAGTGCGATGAGCTGCGCCAGCCCACCCGGTTCGTAACGTGACGGCATCCACAACATGTCGGCGCCGGCGTAAATCCGCTGCGCAAGCGTCGGATCGAACCCGATGATCGCGGCGACCTGGTGCGGCAGCTCGCCCGCCCAGCGCCGGAACATGTCCTCGTAGCGGCGGTCACCTGTGCCCATGACCACGACCTGAATCCCGAGCTGCACCAGCTCCGGCATCGCTTGCTCGATCAAGTCGAGGCCTTTCACGTCATAGAAGCGCGAAACAACGGCGCAGACCGGCCTGTTCACATCTTCGAGGCCGAGCTCCGCACGCAGCGCGGCTCGATTCAGGGCCTTGTTTTGCGGTGCTTCCACCGAGTAGTGATGCGCGATGTTGGGGTCGCGCTCCGGGTCGAAGATCTCGTAATCGATCCCGTTAACCACGCCGTGCAGCTTGTGTGCGTTGCGCCGCAGCAGCTCGTCGAGACCTTCGCCGAACTCGGGTGTCTGAATCTCTTTGGCGTACCGCTCACTGACCGTGTTCACCACATCCGCGAAATGGATACCGCGGCCGAGCACGTTGACCACGTTGTCGAGACCGGGAATCCCAAGCCGGATCAATCCCCATTCCTGCAAACCGGCGAGCATCAGCGCGCCGAAGCCAAACACTCCCTGAGCCGCAAGGTTGTGGACCGTGAGGGTCGTGGCCACGTCGGCGTACTCGGGCTTGGTGTACACGCGGTCCAGAAGGTTCGGTATCCAAGCCGCATACCAGTCGTGCACATGGACGACATCGGGATAGAAGTCCAACGCGGGCATCATCTCGAGGGCCGCCCTCGAAAAATAGACCGAGCGCGCGTCATCGTCGCCAAATCCGAACATGCCATCGCGGTCATAGAGCTGCGGGCAATCGATGAAGTAGACGGGAATCTCGCCGAGGTGTCCCTCGAAGACGGTCGCGCGAAGACCGTCTGAACCCAGCGGCACCCACAGGTCGCGGACGATCGGGTTGAGCCCATTGCGCGCGATGTCGATCTGCTTGTAGCGCGGCAGTACGGCGCGCACATCGTGTCCGAGATGTCGCAGCTCTTTCGCCAGGGCCGCCGCCACATCGGACACACCACCCACCTTGGCAAATGGCGCGAGCTCTGCGGCCGCCACCAGGACTTTGAGGTGGCGTGCGTCGCTCACCACGATCGACGGGGATTCACCGGGTACGCGCACTCCAAGCGCGCCTGAAGGCGGCACGACCTCGACGTCGCGTCCTTCCCGACTCACGACCAGAGCGATCTCGAACGCATCGCCCGGCCGTTTGCCCAGCTCCGCAAATGGAATCGCGATGAAGAACGGGTCGTCGCTGTCCCAACTGGTTGTGGTCACGCCGCGCGTTTCGGGCTCGACAACTTTGACGACGGTGACCTTTGCGCCGCGACTGCGGGGAGTGACGCGCACGGCATAGGCGGGCTCGAAACCGAGCTCGGCCAGCGCGCTCTCAGGCAGCGGCAGCTCGAGGTCGCTCGCACCATCGAGGGCAGGGGGTCCGGCGATGTAGAGCCAGAACTCGATCTGCTGCGCCTCGAGGTCTGTGCCTGATCGCGGTGAGTCGATGCGGACATACATCTTCTCGTCGTCGTTGCCGTAAAGAAGCCGCTCGACCAGACCGGCGGGCCGGTGCAGCGCGCCAAAACCGGATCCAACCAGGTAGAAGCCCGCCTGCCGCCACGCCGGGTCGTTTCTCGTCGCCGGACTGATCGAGGTCGAGGGACCGCCGCGCTCGGGAGCGGGCGCCCGCTTGATGATCGGCTGGAAAAGCCGAGCCGGTGCGCGCGCGCCCATCAGTTTGTACACATTGCGAAGGTGGAGACGGAACTGGTTGTCCCAGATCGGATCCATGCCCGAGTCGTGCTTGCGGCTGAACCACCAGAACCAGTCGCTGCCCTCGGTGATAAGGATCTCGCGCCACGCCAGCGCGGCCTGCTGCGATTCCTTCGGACGCGACTGCGACTGCGCGTCGAGCCAGTCTCGGGTTTCGGCCAGCAGATCCCAGGCCACGTTGTGCTCAGGGTCGCCAATCCAGGTGTCGAGGCTTGCGCCGATCCAGCTGCCGGTATGGAGATGGTGGAGCTGCTGCTGGGTGGGGTGCTCTGCGAGATAGTCAGAGACGGTGGTGGTGACGATGTCCGAGCTCGACTCGAGCTCCGTATACAGCGCGTTCAGAAAATCGTGGCCGTCGCGCGGGAAAAACTCCCACGCGTTCTCACCGTCGAGCGCGATCACAGCCAGAGAGTCACGGTCCCCCTGTGTGTCACGAATCCGGCGCAGCCTGCCCACCAGGTCGCGGGCGGCGTCGATCGAGGACATTCGCTGATAGTCGAAGCCGATGACGTTGGAGAGCTGCGAGTCGCGGAAGACGATCGAGACGGCGCCCCCCTCCCGAGTCAATCGCTTCGGTTGGTACAGGTCGTAATCACGGTAGAAGTGACCCTCCATCGACCGCGCGAGCACTTCTTCGTCGCTCACCATCCAGTCGATCCCGGCCTTCTCTGCCAGTCCGATCACCGACTCACCTACAGCCATCTCGGATGGCCACATTCCTTTCGGCCGCACGCCCAGCATTCGCTCGAACAATCCGAGACCGAGCTCGATCTGGCGCTCAGCGTCGTCGCGATGTGAGAAGTGTCGCTCCGGGAGCTGAATGTTCTGACTCGCGCTCCGCGCCGAGTCGACGTGGCAGATCAGCGGAAGAATCGGGTGGTAATAAGGCGAAAAGGTGAGCTCGACCTGACCGCGCTCGGCCAGCTGCCGGTACTTGGGAACGATGGCGCGCATGCGCTCGAGCTGCGCTTCGAACAGGATGGTTTTGTCCTCTTCGCTGAAGTCCCTGTCCTTGCGCTTCAACTCGGCGAGCCTTGCGTCGTTCTCCATCCACACCGGATCGCACCAGGCGAGGTTGAACCAGACCTGGAGGTCGCGGATGTCCTGGCTTGTGAACTGCGCAGTCATGGCACGAGAGGCGAGTTCGAGATATCGAGGCGATTGCTGCACGCGCAGCGCGCGTGGCGACTCGCGCATCCAACGCAAGACGAAGTCGCGCTCCTCATCTGAAAGCTCGGCCGCATGGCGCTTGCTCAGATTCAGGAAAAGATCGAGGGATTCGTTCTTTCCGTAGTCCTCGATCTGGGCGAGCAGCGAGGGCACGAGGTTGAAAGTGCTGCGGACGTTGGGATAGCCGTCGAGCAGCGCCGGCATCTTGAAGTAGTCCTTGGCGGAGCGGAGGCGCACCCACGGCAGCAGGTACGTGTTGGTGAGGTCGTCTTTGTAGTACGGCTGGTGCATGTGCCAGATGAACGCGACGTGGAGTGGCTTCAAGACTCGTCCCTGTCTATCGCTGCTTTGGCGGCCGAGTTGATCTCGGCCGCGACACAGGTGTCAGTTGCGTCTCCATACGCCGGGTGGGGACACTTTTCAATAGATCCAATCCCGGGGAAGGTGAGCAGGGCCCCGAGTGCCGGTGAATCGAAGATGCAACCAATGCTGGTAGCTGGTCCGGCGAGGGGCCCGATGAGCGGAAACCGCCGAGGTTTCCGCTCATTCTTGGGCTGGTGCATGTGCCAGATGAAAGCGACGTGGAGTGGCTTCAAGACTCGTCCCTGAATTGCCGGATCGTCCGGACGATCCAGCTCTCTTTACTTCGCAAATTCATCAAGCGCCCGGATGAAGTTTAGATAGACGCGCTGCTGCTCTCGGAGGATTCCGTGCCATCCGAGTTCCCACCACTCGATAGGAGTGAAGTACGCGCTCACCTCAGCCTCCGAACCATGGCGCCCGAACCACTGAATCAAATGGAGGTTGTCCGATTGAAGCAACCATTTGGCGAGGTCGATCAAAGCTGGATCTCCGGTGAGGCGCGCTTTCGAGTACGCGTGGTGCATCAGCCGGAAAACGCCCTGCTGGGGCTGATTGCCAAGGAAGAACTCCATTCCGCCCTCGCCGGCCCAGGTCGTGCCGTACTCACTGACCGGCAGCTCGTAGCGTGGATCGGCCAGCTCGGCCACCGCCTCTGAGGGCAGGAGCATCCGCACGTTACGCTTGCGCAGCTCCGAGTTCAGCGCGCGCATGAACTCGAATATCCCGGAGCCTTGACGGTGGTGCTCTCCGAAGGTCTCGAAATCCCAGCCGAGCACCACCACGTCGCCCCAGCACTCGCGCACCCAGCTCGCGTATGTATCCGACATCAGCGGCCACATCACCCATCCCTGGTTCGAGAAGCGATAGCCGACATCGTCCGAGAGCTCGTGATGCCGAACCAGGAGAGCCATTCGCTGTCTGGGGTACTGGTAGACATGGGTCGGTTCGCGCCAGTCCATCTGCCATGGGCGGCCTTCCATGAACGCACCGCTGAATCCGCATTGTTCGAGCGCGAAGTAGACATCGTTCGACATGAACATCTCGGTCGTGTCCGTGACTGCAACCGGTTTCTGGAACAGGTCCTCGAGACGCTTGCGAGACCAGAGCATCGATTCCTTGAACGCGACGATGTCCATGTACATCAGCCAGGAGTGGTACGGCTCGACGCAAACCACCTCGACGTTCGGGCTCGCGCAGAAGCGCTTGAACCCATCCAGGACTTTCTTGCCCCATCGTTCCGCCTGCAGGAGAAATGAGTTGCTGAAGCCGATCGACATCCGCCAGCCGCGACGGACGAGGTCGCGAAACGCCGCAGTCGCCGGCAGGTACGAGTAGTGCGCCACCCTCTCGAAGTAGAGCCGGTCCAGCTCCTCGTCGAACAGGTACTCAGCGATCCGCTCTGGCGGCGTCCCGGGCGGGATCAGCAGCGCCGGAAGCTTGAGCCGCCGCGGCTGATGGACGATCGTGTAGACGACGAGACGCTCAGCCACCCGGCGAAAGCGCCTTGCGCGGTTTGCGTGCGATTTTCTGCGGGGATGCCGGCGGTGCGGCCATGGCGACCGCCTGGCGCGCAGCCGCGAAGTCGATTCGAAGCATGAGCTGGTCGATGACCTTCTCCCAGAGGTAATCGCGGGCCGTCCTCTGTCCGCGACTCCGAATCGATGCCACCAAGCGCGGCCTTTCCTTCAGCGCGCTCAATTCGGTGACGATCTCGAGCGGATCGTCGGTCTCGAGCACGACGGCGTTGCGATACGGGTCCGCATAGTCCTCACCCGTCGAACCTGTGACCGCGAGCCCGCCGGTCGCCATCACCTCGAGCCCCACCAGGCCAAAGGGTTCATGACCCGAGTTGGCAAGCACGGCGTCCGCGGCGGAGTACATCGAGGTGACGAGCGAGTCGCTGACGAAGCTGGTCAGATTGACGACGTCAACCTCTTTCGATTCGCGCAGAAGGGCGGCCAGGCCCACTGCATCGGTCGGAGTCTGCACGCTGCGCACGACCAATCCCTGGTGCTGTGCGTGGTTGAGAACCTCAGGCCCATGCGGCTCGCGTCCGCCGCGGATCACGAGCTTCACCGTGTGCCTGTGCCGCTTCAAGTAAGCCGCGGCTGTGATCGCCGTCAACCATCGCTTGTCGGGATCGAAGCGGCCGATCTTGAACCAGAAGTGTTCAGCCCCGGCAGCCCCGCGCAGCAGTGCATCGGTTTGCGGATCCCCCTCGACGATCGACTCGCGCGGGATCCCATTCGGGATCACCATCGCGTTCTGGCCCCAATCCCACATCTTGAATTTCATGTAGCGGCTGACCGTTGTGATCGCCGAGGCGAAGTTCAAGGATCCCCAGTCGATGCGGTTGAAGCCGTAGGTGTTGTTGGCGTTCCACAGCATCACCACGCGATCCCGCAGCCCGCGGTAATACAGCGAGTCGGAAATGATCTTCATCGACCACGACGTATGCCACTCCTCGCCCAACACGACGACGTTCTTGCCCGCGGCTATCGCCGGCGCGATCACCGTGTCGATGAGGCTCCCCGGAAGGCTCAGGTTCCAGTCGCGAATCTTGCCTTCTTCCCCGTCGTACACACCGCCTGGGTGTCGCGCCGAGATCCACTGCGCCCAACGCCGGAGGTGGAGCCGTCCGTCCTCGAGATCTTCGGCGCCAGGCAGGTCGGGGTCGCCCACGAAGTAGAGGTATGTGTCGTAGCCCATTCGAGCGAGCGCGCGAGCAAGTCCCTTGACGCGGACGCCGAGGCCTCCTGCCTGGCTGTATTGATCCGGGCCTTCGAAGCTGAGGATGACGAAAACGGCGTTCTGCGGTTCGAGCCTCATCCGCGCGAGCCGAGGATTGCCATCGCCTCCGCATGAAGCTCACGAGTCGGCGCACACAAAAGGCTGGAGCGAGTGGCCAGGTCGCAAGTGCAGCGTCCGAGTGAGTTGCCGTCCAGGTCAGTGGCCACGCCCCCCGTTTCGGAAAGGAACAGCAAGCTCGCGGCCATGTCGAAGACCCTGACTCGAAGCGGCGCGCAGAAGACATCGAACCCGCCGGCCGCGGTGAGCACGATCGAAAGCGCCATCGAGCCCAGTATGCGGATCTTGGTGCTTCGCTCGACGAGCGGCCGGGCGAGCGTGAGAGCGCGCGGCGAGCTCTCGAGACCGAGGAGCTCGATCCGCGCGGAGTCTGCCCTGGGCAGCGCAGTCAGCGCTTTACCTGAGCGCAGTGCACCCTGGGCGCGGATTGCCGTCCACTCTTCACCCGTGTTGAGATTGAGCACGAGACCCGCGAAGACATCGTCGACGGCCGGACCGTCGAGGACCGCGAGCATGAGGCCGAACACCGGAACTCCTTGTTTTGCGTTGAGGCTTCCGTCGACCGGGTCGACCAGCACGAGCGGATATTCGGCACCAAAGTTTCGGTGCCCCGCCTCCTCCGAAAGCACGGAGAACATCTCGCCGCGCTCGGCCAACGTCGCCAGCTCCGCGAACACCACTGCCTCGGCGGCGCGGTCGAGTTCGATGGTGGTGTCGCCTCCCGCACCGACCTCGAGCTTTTCCCGGCCGCGCTCCGTGCCCGACAGCGGCAGCACGGCGCGACGGACGCCTTCGCCGATGCGCGAAAAAACCGCGAGCCAGTCCGAGGCTTTCAGATGACGAGCCTTCAGTGGGCTTCGGTGGTGGGGGCTTCGGTCGAGACTTTGCGGCGGCGACGGCGGCGGCGCTCGACGACGATCGTGATGAGGTACGGCTGCTGCATCGCCCACACGCGTTCGATGAGCTGCGGGATCGGGATCGAGTGCGGCGCTTCGATGCCCAGCATCACCAGCGCTTCGGCCACGTGGTCCGGCAGATCGGTCTTGTCGTGAAGGTTCAGCTGCTCGAGGCTTTCCAGAATGTCGTCAAGACGGCGCAGTGATCCCCGTCTTTCCGACTCACCGGGCCGCAACATCGCCTGCAAGCTTACTTTGAGAGACCCTCTGTCAGGGCGTGGCTCACTTCTGCGGGTCGTTCGAACTGAAGCCAATGGCCTGCACCTTCCAGGACGTCGAGTCGGAAATCGCCCGACATGTACATCTCTGTGCTCTGGGCTTGTAAACGCCCGAGAGCGGGATCCTGGTCGCCCCACATGAGCACGGTCGGCGCCTTCACGTTCAGGTTCGTCCGCAGCGCTGCCCATCCGCGATCGGCACCAAGATTGGCGCGGTAATAGTTCAACGCCGCGGTAAGTCGACCCGGGCGCGAAAGTGATTTCACAAAGGTCGCGACAGCGCCGGATGGAACCGCGTCGGGGTTTGGTGAAAGCTTGAACATCAGCCGAACCCGTCGGAAGTCGTCTTCACTGAGGACACGCTCGGCCTTCCCTTCCAGAAGAAAAAGGTCGATGTAGCGCGAGCGTTCTCGCTGGTCCGCATCCTCCGTCCGTGCCTTTGCGAGCGCAGCTGGATGTCCCACCGACAGCACGGTCAGCGACCTCGTCATCTCGGGATGCGAGTCGGCGAAAAACCAGGCGATCAAAGCGCCCCAGTCGTGGCCCGCGATATGGGCGCTGTCTCGACCGAAAGACCTGATGATCGCAGCGACGTCCTCGGTGAGCTGATCGATCCTGTAGTCCTCGACAAGGCCCGGTGCGTCCGACAACCCATAGCCGCGCAGGTCAGGGGCGATGGCGAGGGCACCAGCGCGCGACAGCGCCGCGATTTGCCTCGACCATGACTGGGCACCCTCGGGAAAACCGTGAAGAAGGATCACAGCTGGGCCAGAAGCAGGCCCATCTGCGAGCACGCGAAAGCGTAAACCGTTCGCCTGGACCATGTGCTGGCTCGCGGTCACTGGATTTCGCGCAGAAAATCGGCGGCGACGTCGAGCGCCTGGTCCAGCACAGCCAGCAGACCATGACCCTGGCCCTTGAAAACCTCCAGCCGCGCATGAGGAATCAACTTCATCGCACTTTTCAACAGGTCGAGCTGTGCAAATGGGTCTCTGTCGCCACTCAAAAAGAGCGTCGGGCACTTGATGAGGTGGAAATGGGCGGTCCGCATCTGATCCGGAAAGCCCGGTCGATGGAGTGGATACGAGAAAAGGACCAATCCACCGAAGTCCGCTTCAGTCGCGGCCATGCTCGCGACCCTTCCACCGAAGGATTGGCCTCCACCAATCACCTCGCGACCTCTCCCTGAGGTCTTGATGAAGATCGGAACCGCTTTTTCTGCGCCACCGCGAGGAAGATCGACCGCAACCGCATCGATGCCGCGTCGTTTGAAACCTTGGACATAAGGTCTCATCGACGCTGCGTTGCCTGATGCACCGTGTCCAAGAACCACTCGCATGATGTGGACACGATAAGGCGCGATCAAATCGAGCATCGGCTTCGTTATGACCTGTGATGGCCGATGCGATGGTCGTCATCGACGTCACGCACGAAAAATTTCGAGGACCTCTCGGCGAAAAAATTTCGTGGAGGGGTTGACGTGAGTGGGGTTCATCGAGTATCACAACGATTTGTATGGCGATGCTGCTCGTGGTTGCCACCACAGAGGCAACGGACCCGACGCGAGTGTGCGGACCATTTCGCACCGCCACCAACGTTTCGGAATCCTCATGCATGAGGGTCCGCGGCGAAACCCGTGGGGTTACAGAGGAGGTACGTGTAGGAGAGTCGTCGACTACGTCTCAACAACATGGAACTCGCGAACCCAATGGAACCCATCGGGTCCATATCCACAGGAGAAGGAGGTAAGCATTGATGGCAAAGAAGAAGGCCGCCAAGAAGCCGGCAGCCAAGAAGGCCGCCAAGAAGTCCTCGAAGAAGAAGTAAGACACTTCTCTTCAATCGTTCGTTAGCCGTTTAGCGCCGGGGTTCTGTGGAGCCCCGGCAATATTTTTTATGAATATCATCCTCAGCGGAAAGAGAGCAGCGCCGCTTGCCTCTGCCGAAGGCCGAGGTCGGCTTTGCCGAAGGCGCGATGAGAGGAAACCGCTCTTGGGGTTTCCTCTCATTTAGTTCAGCGCGCGATCAGTGATGCCACGGTGGTCGCCGCCAGGGGCGCGAGCAAGATCCCTTTTCGATGATGGCCGCTCGCGATGACCAGATTCGGCAGCCCGCTGACCTCCACGATTGGATTTCCGTCCGACGTCACCGGTCGCAGTCCCGCCCACACCCGCTGAAGTGTGGCGTCTGCGAAGCCGGGCACCAGGCGCCGCGCAAAGTCCAACAACGTGGCGATGCCGCCGACGGTCGGCCGGTCGTCGAATCCCGAATCTTCTTCAGTGCCGCCGGCGATGACGGTGCCATCGCCTTTCGGCACCAGATAACCCCCCGACCAAA
>DATLKH010000301.1:0-4730 GCA_035538475.1 Candidatus Dormiibacterota bacterium
TTATGCCCCAAGAGACCTTCCTGTTTACCCTGAAGTCCCCTATGCGTTTTTCGGTTTCCATCCCGGGTTGCCCCGGACCTTCCACCTACTCGACGTTCGGTATCCTCAGGTTTACCGTACTCAGCCGCTTGGGGCGACGCGAAAGTTAACAGGAGCCAAAAAGGCCGTCAACAATAAAAAAAATGGAATCGCCAGGCAAACCTTGGTGGCTTGACACAGCGACTTGCAAGTCGCTAATGGAGGCGCTCTGAAAATGCGTGAAGTGGTCATCGTCGAGGCGGTTCGCACAGCCATCGGTCGCCGCAACGGAAAGTTGAAGGACGTGCACCCGGTGGTCCTCGGGTCGCTGGTCTTGAAAGAAATTGTTTCGCGTTCCGGCATTGATCCCGAGCAAGTCGAGGACGTGGTGTTCGGATGCGTGAGCCAGGTCGGCGAGCAGAGTCTCAACGTCGCGCGCAACGCCTGGTTGACGGCGGGCTTCCCGGTGACCACGCCCGCAACGACTGTCGACCGTCAGTGCGGCTCCAGCCAGCAAGCGATTCATGTCGCAGCCAACCTCATCCAGGCCGGTGTGTGTGACGTGACCGTCGCCGGAGGAGTCGAGTCGATGAGTCGCGTGCCGATGGGCTCAAACGCGGTCTCGCCGGGGACGCCGTTTCCGCCCGAACTCATGGAGTTGTACGAGCTCGTGCCACAGGGCATCCCGGCCGAGCTGATGGCGCGCAAGTACGGAGTCTCACGCAAAGCGATGGACGAGTTCAGCGTGGAGAGTCACCATCGCGCCCACGAGGCGACCGAGAAGGGTCACTTCAAGAGCCAGATCCTGCCGGTGGAAATCTCCAACGGCCAGACCGAGATCTTCAGCCGCGACGAAGGCATCCGCGCCAACGCCAGCTACGAATCCACCGCCGCGCTGCAGCCTGCGTTCAACCCCGAGCACAACATCACCGCCGGCAACTCGAGCCAGATCTCGGACGGCGCCGCTGCCGTACTTCTCATGTCGCTCGAGAAGGCAAGGCAGCTCGGTCTAAAGCCGCGCGCGCGGATCCGCGCGCAGGCGGTGGTCGGCACAGACCCGGTGCTGATGCTCGAAGGCCCGATTCCCGGCACCGCGGCAGTGCTGAAGAAGGCCGGTCTCGATTTGGACGCGATCGACCTGTTCGAAGTCAACGAGGCGTTCGCCTCCGTGGTGCTCGCGTGGCAGAAGGAGACCGGCGCCGATTTGAAGAAGACGAACGTGAATGGTGGAGCGATCGCGATGGGCCACCCGCTGGGCGCGTCCGGCGCGATTCTCATGAACCGCTTGCTGTACGAGCTCGAGCGACGAGACCTTCGCTACGGATTGGAGACGATGTGCTGCGGCGGCGGGCTCGGGACGGCGACGATCATCGACCGGGTGGTCGAATGAAAACGTTTGACCAGATCGCAAATCTCTCGCCGTACAAGATCTGGGGCGACGGAGTGCTTGCACGCTTCATCAATGGTGAGCGCATGACGCTGGCCGTTGTGGATCTTGAGCCGAGTTCCTCAGTGCCTGAGCACCACCACGAGAACGAGCAGTTGGGTTTGGTCCTTCGCGGGTCAGTGACCTTCACCATCGGCGGGGAGAAGCGCGACCTCCGCGCGGGTGACACCTACGTGATTCCAAGCCACGTTCCTCACAACGTGATGGTGGGCGCTGAGGGATGCAGTGTGGTCGATGTCTTTGCGCCGGTCCGGCAGGAGTGGGAGAGGCTAGAGCGGGCCGATCCGTTTCCGGGGGATTGGCCGGGATAGAGCCGGGGAGGGGACGCAGTAACGCAACAGGCGTTTCTCCCAGAGGCCGGTGCCCTGCACACCGATCCGCGGCGTGACGTAGATCCGTCGCTTCGGCGCGCCATCGTCGACGACGTAGAGATCTGGCGGTGTGAGCGGCGCGCCGTTGAGCGCGCGATCGATCTGAAGCGCGCGCGTCACCAGACCGGGGCCGCTGCATCGACCGACTCCCGGACCGGGCTCGAGGGCGCGCACGAGCACCGCTTGCGGTACGCCGGCTTCGCGAGTCACAAAGTTGAGGCACCAGTGCATGCCGTAAGTGAAATAGACGTACGCGTGCCCGGGCAAGCCGAACATGACCTCCGTGCGCGGCGTCCGGCGCCCTCCCCTGGAGTGAGCAGCGAGGTCGTCAGGCCCTAGATAGGCCTCGACCTCGACAAGCCGTCCCCAAAGCCTCTGCCCGTCGACCTCGCGCACCAGCACCTTATCGAGCAAATCGCGCGCGACGATCCTGGTGTCGCGGTCGAAGAACGAGGCCGGGAGAACCTCAGACTTTGAGCTCGCCAAGCCGCTTGCGCGCCGAATGCCGGCGGCGCTTGTCCACATAGAGCGCTTTGTCCGCGGCCATGTACATCGCCTGCCAGTCCATCCCCGGCCGCCACGCGGTGATGCCGATGCTGAACTCGACAGGAACGGGCAGCTTGGTCGTGCGGTTCAAGTGTTCGAGCGCTTCCCGTACGCGGATTCCGACCTCGCGCGCGTCTCTCTCATCCGCGTCGGGCATCGCGACTCCGAACTCATCGCCACCCAGGCGCCCACACGTATCTGTGGCCCGCACCGCGCGTTGAAGCTCCGATGCCAGCACCCGAATCGCTTCGTCACCCACGTGATGACCGTACGTGTCGTTGATTTCCTTCAAGTTGTCGAGGTCGATCATCATCAGCGCTAGCCGTCGCTTGTGGCGGTCTGCCGCGGCCACCGCTCGGTCGATCGCGCGCTCGAACTCAGGGCGGTTCGCAAGCCCGGTCAGGTAATCGGTGCGCGCCTCTTTCGTGTGCTGGCGGGCGCGGTCGAGCGCGACCGCGATCTGGTCCGCCACCGCGGCCACGAACTCGAGATCGCTGGACTCAAAGGTTCGCGGCAGGCGCGTGGCCACTGTCATGGCACCCAGCAGCACCCCTTTGGTTCGCAGCTCGGCGCGAATTGCGCTCCACTCGCCGGCGATCCTGTCCACGCGCGACTCCGCCGGTCCGGACGAAACCTCGACCACCCGCATCAGCCCCGAATGTCCCGACTCGGAAAACTCTGCTTCCTCGCCGGGCTGCATGCCGATCGTCTTGGCGAGCTTGAGCCGAGCACCCTCGCGCACCCAGACGGCGCCAGCCTGCAGGCCCAGGACCTTGAGCGTCTCGCGCAAACCAACCTCGGCGATCTCGGTCACGTCGAGGGAGCGGCCGAGGGCGCTGGCGATGTGATAGAGGCCGTGCAGCTCGCTCTGCCGGGCACGGTGCTTGGTTTCGGTGTAGTCGAGGTAGCCGCGAATGAAGCTCGAGTTCATGTTCTCGATCACGTCGGCCAGCCGGCCCTGGGCCAGGAGCAGCACTTCATCCGCATACGGGCTGTCACCCAGAACCTCGGTGATTCGGGCGACGACCGAGCGGCGAAAAACCGCCAGACCCTCCATCAAGGATTCGAGCGGAAATCCTCTTTCCGCGTAGCGGCGAGCGAACTCACGCGCTTCGGTGTAGTACTCGTGCCAGGGCACCCGGCTGTCGCCCTGCAGCGCCCGAAACAGAAGCTTCAGGAAGCCGGTCGCCATCCGGATGAGCTCGTCCTCGGTGCCGCCTTTGTAGCCCTTGAGCAGGTCCGGCTCGATCGCGCGTACGGCTTCGGCCGCGACCAGGGCGCTTTCCTCGGCAGTGGCGGAAAGCCGTTCGGCCACCTCAGACAAAAGGTCACTCGCCCGCTGCGTCATCTCGGCGCACTATAGAGTGACGGATGGACGTTCGCGCCCCTGCTTAGGACGCTAATCAAATATGTAAAGAGGCAATGATGGCAACAGTAGCCCGCGGATCCTTGCAGAAGATTGAGGAGTTGCTGGGCGAAGACGCCCGCGACCTTCTCGAGCACAAATGTCAAACCGTGACGAAGGATCAGCTGCACCTGCCTGGGCCGGACTTCGTCAACCGCGTATGGAAGGACAGCGACCGGCCGACCCGGGTTCTCCGAAGCCTTGAGTCGATGCTGGACCATGGCCGCCTGGCGGGCACCGGATACCTGTCGATCCTGCCGGTCGACCAGGGCATCGAGCACACCGCCGGCGCCTCGTTTGCCCCCAACCCCATCTACTTCGACGGAGCCAAGATCGTCGAGCTGGCGATCGAGGGCGGATGCAACGCCGTCGCTTCCACGTTCGGCGTGCTCGGCTCGGTGGCCCGGCGCTACGCGCACCGGATTCCTTTCATCTGCAAGATCAACCACAACGAGCTGCTGACCTACCCCAACCATTACGACCAGATCCTGTTCGGGACCGTGAAAGAAGCGTGGGAGCTGGGCGCGGTGGCGGTCGGCGCCACGATCTACTTCGGTTCGGAGCAATCGGACCGGCAGATACAGGAAATCTCAGTGGCTTTCCACGCGGCCCACGAGCTGGGAATGACGACGGTGCTGTGGTGCTACGTCCGGAACAACGCGTTCAAGAAGGACGGCCACAACTATGAGACCGCCGCTGACCTGACCGGACAGGCCAACCACATCGGCGTCACGATCGAAGCGGACATCATCAAGCAAAAGCTGCCCGACACCAACCGCGGATTCGAGGTGATCGGCTTCGGCAAGACCGCGCCTGCGGTCTACGACAAGCTTTCCACCGACCACCCCATCGACCTGTGCCGTTATCAGGTGATCAACAACTTCATGGGCAGAGCAGGACTCATCAACTCGGGGGGAGAGAGCAAAGGTGCTTCAGACCTGAA
>DATLKH010000302.1:0-11521 GCA_035538475.1 Candidatus Dormiibacterota bacterium
AGGAACCTCGGCTGAAATCCAAGCGGTTTTCCTTCCTCGTCAAATCCATACTTGCAAGCGAGGTAATAAAGCGCGAGCTGCACGTCATAGAGCTCGGGACCGAAATAGGCCTCGTAGGCATAGCGCATCGGCTTTCCCGAACCGGTCTTGTAATCGACGACTTCGACCTCGCCGTCTCCGACATCGTTCACGCGGTCGATCTTGCCGACGATCTCTGAGCCATCGACCTCGAGCCGGAAACGCTTTTCGACCGCAAGAGTGCGCAGCCGGCGGATCACCTGCAGACCGGTGACCGCTCGGATGTAGTTGTTGAGGAGCGAGCGAATCTGCTTTTCCTCGCGCTTGCGATCGAGCACGCCTTCCATTCGCGAGAGGTATCCGTCGAGATGTCGCTGCAGCGCCGCCTCCAGCCACTCGCGCTGCCCCTCCGACTCGAGCGGCCGCCACTCCGTCTCGTGCTCGTGGAAGTCCTGGAGCACCTCATGCAAAAATCCACCGCGTTCCATGGCAATGGACCGAGGCTCTTCGACCAGCCCCGGATGGTGATTGAACCAGTACAGGCGCGGGCACTTGAGGTAGTCGTTCAGCGTCGTCGGGCTGAAGTGCTGAATGTCGACCGCCCTCGGATTGCGGTCCAGTCCGTAGGGTTCGAAAGGCTCGCCCGATTCTGAGTCGGAAAGAAATGAGATGTCCAGGCCGCTGGCAGCCGCGTGCTCGATGACCGCTTGAGTGAGCGCGGCCGGATGCGAGGCCAGGAGCACCTCCGCTTCCCGCGGCACCAGAACATCGGATGGCTCGAGACGCGATGAGGCGCGAGTCAGCTCGCGCACTTCTGCGTCGGGCGCCGCCAGCTCGAGAAAAGCCGATTCGCCGGCCTCGCGCAGGTATGTGTCGGCGTACGTCACGTACAGCCGGCTACGGGCTCGCGTCATCGCTACAAATGCGAGTCGCGCCTCTTCGGCCAGGTGGCCGTCAGGATCTGATGGCCAGGATGGCATGAAGCCGACCTTGAAGTTGGTGAGCCACTCACGGTCGTCGGCGTCGAGCAACGGATGAGGTCGTGCGGCGAGCGGAAAGAGCCCGTGTGCAAAACCGGCCGCGAACACGACTTCGAACTCGAGGCCTTTTGCCTGATGAACGGTCATCACCTGGACCGCGTCGCGGTGGCCGCTCGCCGCGTCGGTGTCGTCAGCAGCGCCGGCGAGCAGCGTTTCCAGTGAACCGCTGATGTCCGCGAGCAATGGCTTGGCGCCGTGGAGGCGTTCGTGGACCGCCTCGATCGCCTCCAGGCCCCGGATGGCCGCACGCAGGTCGGCGATCGCCTCGCGACGAAGCTCGGCGGAAAGGCCGAGCTCGAGCAGCCGGCCCATCACGCCTTCTTCGATCAGGATCGAGTACGCGAGGGAGGCGATCGGCAATCTGCGCGACCGGTCGAGAAGCCGCTCCCGCACCACCATGGCGTGGTGTAGGGCATTGATCTCGTCCTCGGTCAAGAATGTGACGAAGTCCGGCTCTGGCCGCGCCTCGGTTGGCGCGGCTTCGCCCCAAGGGATCGGGTAGCGCGCCGGATCGCGAGTGGCGAGCGAGTACATCAGACGGTGCACTACGCGCTTCAACGTCCGGCCTCTCTCTCTCGCGTACGCGCGCAAACGGCCGACCGTACGCGGTCCGATACCACCCAGGCTCGACGATAGAGAGCTCTCGAATGCGTCCGCGTCGTCGGGCCGGCGCAGCGACTCCAGATACCCGACCAGGAAACGCACGACCTCGTTGCGCGCGGTCGCGCCCCAGCCGCGAACTTCATAAGCAATCCCGAGGGCACGCAGCGCTTCCTCGAAGGGCGCACCAAGCGCAGTCGTGCTGCGCAGCAGGATGGCAAAGTCTCGCAGCCGCAGGTGAGGTCGCTCCGAGCGCAAGCGCTTGATCTCACGCGCGCAGAAGAACGCCTCGTCGACCGGATCGGCTTCGCGCCCGATCACCAGAGCCGGTCTCGCGACGCTCGCCTCCGAGCGAAGGTGACGCGGCTCGCGACCAGGTTGCGTGGCGCGAAGCAGCCTCTCGCCCGCATCGAGCGCCTGCTGAGAGCAGCGCCTGCAGAGGTCGAGCTGCCGCGTCTCGGCGCCGTACACCTGGATGAAGTCGTGACTGAGCAGCCTCGGCACGGTGCCTCGAAAGCCATAGATCGATTGGTCTGGATCTCCGACGACCACCAGCCTGGGACGCGTCGCCGGGGGCGCGATCAGCTGCAGCAGCTCGAACTGCGCGGGATCGACGTCCTGGAATTCGTCCACCAGGATCAACCGGAACTTGGCGCGCACCTTCCCGAGCACGACCGGGTTGGATTGCAGAAGCTCGATCGCCCCGGAGATGAGGTCGCGAAAATCGAAGAGGCTCGCCGCTTGCATCTCTTTTTGGTAGGCCTGAAAAACTTCGGCCAAGACCTGAAGGCGGGGCCCCGCGGTTGATTCGGCAGCGAGCAGCAGGGCGGAAGGATGAATGAGGTTTTGCTTCATCAAAGCGACGAACGCTAGGAGGTCGTGCGCGAACGCCTCCGACCGGCGCACTCCCTCCAGCGCGCCGAGCGCCGACGAATCCAATCCCTCCAGCACCTTGCGCATGACGATCCATTCCTGAAATCCGTTCAAGAGCAATCGCTCGCGGTCGGGCGCGTGGTCGCGCAGGAGCCTGTGGCAGAAGCTGTGAAACGTCGAGATCCACGCTTCGCCGTAGTCATCGCGCAGGCGCTCGTCGATGCGCTGAGCGATCTCTTCCGCAGCGCTGGTCGAGAACGTGAGCACGAGGATCTGGTCGCGGCCGGCAAGGCCTCGACACACCGCCCCCTCGTACAGATCGACCAGGGCATGTGTCTTACCGGTGCCCGGCCCAGCCAGCACCCGGATCGGTCCGTCTATTTCGTGAACGTCGAGTGGCAACAGGTCTCCCAGGAAGGCGCGGGCGACCTGATTATGCGGTGGCTTGCCTCCTGGAGTCGACCCAGGCTGTTAACGGCCACCATGCCGCGATCACAAAAGCGAGCAAAAAGGCGATCTCGAAGTACGGCCATTGCTTGAGATGCAGGCTGTATCCCTTCAGATAAAGGAAGGGGCTGGCCAGCAGCCATCCGGCGACCAGGATCGCCCGCCAGTTGAAAGTCGGGCGGCTCTCCCAGACGATGAACCCCGCGGCCGCGAGCATGCAGAGGTCCGATGCGTGCAGGTACGGCGAGATGACGAGCGAGCCCACGATCGCGACCGGTAGGACAAGGCCAGGGGTGTCGCGCATCCTGTACCCGGCCGCCAGCACCGCCCCCACGATCAGGACTCGAAGCGCAAGGGCAAAGGCACCGGTCACCGCGAGCGCCCCGTGCAGCGTCAGGTCGTCGGAGCCACGAGGCAACGGACCCCGGAGCTGGATTACGTATTCCGAGATCCCGCCCATCCCGAACGTCAGCAGCACGATCAGCGCCACGACCGCGGACGCGATCGCCCAGGCCCCGAATGCGCGAATCCGGCCGGCGAAGAGGACTGCGAATGGGAGCAGCGTTGCCGTATTCGGCTTGAGCATGATCACGACCAGGACCAGACCGGCGAGCACGTCGCGTTTCTCACGCAGGAACTTCCAGGAAAGGACCGCGCCTGCCGCAACCAGTGGCACGACCTGCCCGACGTTCACGGAGTGCATCACGAACCACGGCGACAAAGCGCCGGCGACCGCTATCCAGCGGCTCAACCCGGTGCTGACTCCAGACCAGGCCATCGCGATCGCAAAGACTGCGAAGCAGAAGAACGCCCAGACCACGTACGCCGTGTCGTACGGGAGGCCGGCGAGAGGCGCGGTTGCGAAAGCAACTGTGGGGGGACTCAGGAACGGCTGGGTGATCTGACTCGGCGACAGGTGGTACTGGGCCACGGCGACATACCCCTGGTCGTAGACGTGAGACCAGCCCTGGTGTAGCCCGACCTGGGAGGCCGCGAGATAGGTGTGGAAGTCGACGCTGATCGGGTCGTGCCTGATGAGCACGTCCAGAATCAGCGCGAAGCCCACCACGGCGAGCGCCAACGCAAGCCAAAACCGGCGATCGACGGACATGTAGATGCGGTTGATCAGGTCCTCCCCCGGCCCTCGTAACCCTCGAACTCCGCCAAATGCACGCGAAATCGGAGATTTCGTGGGTGGCGGACTGTCCTTATATTCCGAAACGCATGGCCGGCCTAACACAGACATTGTCGCAGCGAACATGGTTAACAGTTGGGGTCGGTTTTTTGACAATTCTTTTTGCGCATGTCCCGTCGTTCGCGCACCGGCTGCTGGACGGCGATGAAGCGATCTACGGAACCATCGCCGCGCTGATGAACAAAGGCGGTTCGCTGTACGGCGCGGGAGGCGTGGACAACAAGCCCCCCGGGATCTTCTGGATCTATTCGATCACGTTCCGGATCTTCGGCAACTACCAGATGAACGCCGTGCATGCGGCGGGATTCCTCGCGATGGCGGTGACGTGCGTCGTCATCTACTTCATCGCTCGCGACGTCGCCGGAAGGCCGGCGGGATTTCTGGCCGCGCTCTTTTACGGACTGCTGACCGCCGCCGGCAATCCGCGCCTGCTGGCCTCCAACACCGAGATCTTCATGATGCTGCCGCTCTCGGCTTCGGTCCTTTTGATGCTGCGGAGGCAGTGGCTGTGGTCGGGAGTACTTCTGGTCACAGCCTGCGCATTTCGCCAATCGGCGGCGGTCAACGTCGTTCTGGTTGCGATCGCTCTTTTCTGGATGGAGCCGAAAGAACGTCGGTTGCGTGCGGCTGAGCTCTTCGCCGGGGGAATGATCGCTGGAGTCGCGGCCGGTGCTTTGCTCATTGCTTTGAGCGGCTCTCTCACCGGCTTTTATAGGTGGACGATCGAGACCCTCACCGGTTACGCGACCACCAACTGGACGCCAAGCCTGGTCTGGCAGCGAGCCAAAGGCAGCGTGGTTCCGTTCATGGTCGACATGGCCGTGTTCTGGATCGCCGCGATCGCCGTCGCGTTGCGCTGGAGAGCGCTTACGTCCCCGCTGCGTTTGATGGTCGCGTGGCTTGTCGTGGCGATGATCGGCTCGATTGCCGGCGGGCATCTCTCGTGGCACTACTTCATCCAGGCCATGGGGCCGCTCGCAGTGCTGGCCGCGACGGGTCTGACAACCTTCAAGCTCAGACGTGCTGTCGCCGCCGCTGCCATCGCCGGGATCGCAATCCCGGTCGGAGGTTGGTGGATTTTCGACTTCCGATCGGATCCGCTCACCTATGACTTCAGCCCGCCGGTGCCGCAGCACCAGGCGGTCGCGGCCTTCGTCGACGCGCACACCTCACCTTCCGACCGCGTCTTCATCTGGGGCGACTGGCCTGCGGTCTACGTCGAATCAGACCGCGAGATGTCGAGCCGTTTCCCCGGCTTCCTCCGGGGATTCGCGAGGGGTTCGGGGCTGGCGCCGAACAATTGGGATACCGCGCCGGACGTCTGGCCGCTCCTCCAGGCCGACCTGGCCGCCAATCCACCGGCCCTGATCGTCGATACGGCAGCCGCGGGGTGGAGCGATTTCGCGATGTATCCGATGAGCGACTATCCGGTGCTGAACGAGATCGTGACCACGCAGTACCACGCGATCGCGACGGTCGACGGGGTGGTGATCTACGCGCGCAACGGCACTTAGACGCCTGGCACCTTCACCGGCGGCGGATTGGGCAAAGGCGGCAGCGTGACCGGCGGAAGCGGTGGCAGGGACGGGACGGTGATCACCGGACCTGCGCCAGATGGTGGTTGGAGGTTGGCGGCTGGGATCGCCCCGGGCGCCGCAGTTGGAGGAGCTGTATCAGTTGGCGCCGGAGGCGCCGTCGCCGGCTGACCCGCTGTTACCTGAACGATGCGGTCGTGCGTGATCGGCGGGGAAGAGGCAGATGCCGGCGAACTGGGAGCCGCGATGACGATCGTCGCCGCAGCGGCCACTGCGGCCGCCTGCACGGTGTGGTGGACGGCGTCATTCAATGTGCGCCCTGACAGCCAGATCAAAAGCGCATAGAACGCGCGGCGCCCCATGCTCCGACCGCGCTGGACGTACGCGCTGATCTTGTCGAGAGCCTCACGGAGCCTCCGCTGCACGGTGGCTTCGGCGACGCCGACCTGGAGGGCGATCTCGCGATTCGAATAGCCGCCGAAGAAGGCCAGCTTGACGACGCGGGTGTCGTCCGGCGGCAAGGCGCGCATGGCTTCGTCGACCGCGTGCCGGACCATCGCGTCCGAAAATTCTTTCCAGCTGTGAGGCCGCTTGGGATCGCCGGCGCCTTCGAGCAGCATCTTCTTCAAGCCCCGGTGCGCGCCTCGCAGGCGCCGCCGGTCGATCGGCCCGCGCTGAGCGCCGGTCATCAGCCACGTGCGCCAAGACTCGTACGTAGCCGCAGGGAGCAGGTGGTTGTTGGTGACTTCCGGCATTTCCGGTACTCCGCTGTACCGAAAACGCAGACCCGCTCCGAAAAGACCGAACTTCTTTACATGGGAGCGGGCTTCACGGGGCGCTTGATCTCGAGGATCCTGGGCTCCTCACCCGCCACCGAAACCAGACGGTCGAACACCTCGACCGCGTCTTTGGGGTCGACGTTCCTGGCCAGCCTGACATAGGCTGCGCGAGCGTTCGCGAAGACCAGCGTCGGAGTGCCAAACACGCCGAGCTCGCCGACCGCGTGCTGGTGGTCGCGGGCCAACGCGTCAACCAGATGAGGATCTCCCATCTCAGCCTGAAATCTGTTCATGTCCAGCCCAGCGCCGGCCGCCACCTTCTCGATCACCTCGTCGGAGTCGAGGTCCAGCCCAGCGCTGTGGCGCGCCTCGAGCAGCGCCATGTGCATGGCATCGAACTTGCCCTGACGTCGCGCCGCCTCGGCCGCCTCGAATGCGAGCCGCCCTTTGACGTGTGACGAGTGAGGTGCGGCCCACACGGCCGGTCCGTGGTCCCTGGAGTTGACCTGGGTGAGCGAGAAATACCGCCACTCGACCTGCAGATCGCGCTTCATGCCCACCGCGGCCAGGAGTCTCGCCATCCTGTACACGAATGGACAACCGTAGTCGAAGAACAATTCGAATTTGATCGTGCCTGAATCAGTCACTCAACCAGTTTCAACGCGCGTGCGCTTGACCCGTATTCCAGACAGCTGGGCCTGGATGCGCACGGACATTTTCGTGCGCCTGGTTCCGTTCGTCGCCGCCTACGCGGTTGCGTATCGCCTCACGTCGGGCGCAGCGTGGCTCGGTTTTAGCGGCGGCACCTTGCCAGTCCAGCTGCTGTTCGCAGTCATCGCGGCACCTGTCATGTTCGTCGCCGCGACCGCCGTGCAGCTCTGGCTGACCCGCCGCCGGCACGCGCTGAACGTTCCCGCCGATGCCGGCGATGCCTGGTTTCAAGCCGCCTTCTACCTGGTCAACGGTCCCATCGAAGAAGCGCTCTTTCGTGGGTTGATGCAGGGCGGGCTCAGCGTGCTCTGGGGCAGGCCGGCGGGCTTTCTGATCGCAACCGCCACCTACGTTCTCTACCACCGTCTGGGGCGGTGGACGTGGAGCGACACCTTCGCCACCGCGCTGGTTGGCATTCCGCTGGGCCTCGCCTATGCGCTCTTACCGGGCCCCCCGTCGCTCGTGGGAATCTCGGTCGCTCACATCGCCGTGACCTGCGGCTTCCTCGGCCCAGGCCCGTATTTATTGAGGAGACTCCGGCTGCTCTAGCGGCCCAACTAGACCTGGCGACGCCGCACCGCTATGTAGACCAGCGCGGCAAAGAACGCGACCACGAACACCCACCACAGGATGTCCGAGACGCTCGACGCGCCCGGTATGCCGGCGAGAATCTGATCCATCGACTGCCCGCGCCGGGCCTCTGCGGTGGTGAAGATCTCCAGAGTTCGGCGCGTGATCTCGCGCTGGGCGTCGCTGCGCAGCGCATGCGGAACGAGCCAGTAAACGACATTGACTACTCCCTTGACGGCGGGGTTGTCACCCAGGTTTCCGGCGTCGAGCTGCTGATGCAGCGTGACGATGAACGACGCGACCGCGTTGTAAATGAACGCAACCACGGCCGCGACGATGTTGTTCATCCACGTGCTGAGGGCGAGGACCAGGAGCATCAGCGCGACCGCATTTGCGACGGACGCCGCCGCCTCGCCCCACAGCGCTTGGTCCAGGCCGCCGCCGAACAGCTGCATGACGAGCCTCGCCTCCAGGCTCAGCAGGCCGACGATGACGATCATGGCGAGCACCGCCGCACCGATCTTTCCCGCCGTGAAGCCGAGCCTAGAAACGGGTTTGGAGAAGATCGATACCGCCGCCCCTGACTCGAGGTCGTGGTAGATCGCCGTCATGCCGATGGCGAAGGCGATCAGGAACGCAAAGAACGACAGCACTCCGATCAGGTCGTTCACGAAGCCGAGCTCGAGGACCTGCTGCACTTTCGCCGGGTCGACCTGCGAGGCGCTGGGTGACGCCACGATCACGTTGGTGCCGATGGCGTTGGCGGCGATCTTCAAGAGGATTCCGAGCAGCGCGATGCCGACCGCTCCGACGATGACGAACACCAGCAGGATGCGCCGGCGGGTGAGCTCGACCAAGGTATATCGCGCCACGGCCAGCGACGGCATCACAGCACTCATTTTTCGGTGATGAATGAAGGCAGCTGCTCATGTGGTGGCTGTTGTGCCTGGACCAGCTCGACGAAGACCTCCTCGAGGTTGCGTCCCTCTGGGACCACTTCGCTCATGGTGCCTTCTTTGAGCACCCTCCCCCTGGCCAGGATCGCAACCGTGTCGCACACCCGCTCCACCTCGCTCAGGAGGTGGCTGTTGAGCAGGACGGTGACGCCGCTCTGCCTGAGACTTTCGATCAGCGCTCGAACGTCACGCCGGCCGAGCGGGTCGAGGTCCGCTGTCGGCTCGTCCAGGATCAAAAGCTTCGGCCGGCCCAGTATGGCCTGCGCGATGCCCAGGCGCTGCTTCATGCCTTTCGAGAACTGGCGGACCTGCCGCCGCTCACCGTCCAGTCCGGCGAAACCCAGAGTTTCGGGTATCCGTCGTTTCTTTTCGGCTTCGTCGAGACCAAGCAAGCTGGCGAAGTAGTCGAGCACCTCGCCGGCGCGCAGGAATTTCGGAAAGTCAGGATCTTCGGGCGCAAAGCCAAGCTGTGCTCTCGCTTCCGGTTGGCCCGGCTCGAGCCCGAAGAGCGAGATCGTCCCACCATCGGGCCGGATCAGCCCGGCGATCATCTTGACCACGCTCGTCTTGCCGGCCCCATTTGGGCCCAACAAGCCGAAGACCTGGCCTGGCTCGAGCTCGAATGAGACGTCGTCGACCGCCCATGGGTCGCGGGCGCGATAGCGCTTGCGAAGATTTTTCGCACTGACCACCGCAGCCATCTGGTAGCGGCGACTATACCCCTGGTGGCTTGGAACGCATTGGATCGGCGGCAGCGAGTGACGCTGATCTGGGCCGGCCTCGCGGTGGTGCTGACGGCGTTCGACGGTTCTGTACTGATTCTTGCCCTGCCCGCGGTGGCTCAGGAATTCAATGCCAGCACTCCGGCCCTCTCCGACCTCGGGTCTGTGCTCGCGTTTGGCTCGCTCGGTGCGCTTCCGCTCGCCATGCTGGCCGACCGTTTCGGCCGCCGGCGCCTGATCGCGCTCGGCGTCGCGGGCTTCTCGGCCGCCAACTTCGCCAGTGCGTTCGCCCCCTCCCTGGCCGACCTGGCGTTCCTGCGCATGATCGCGGTCTGCTTCGAGGTGCTGGTCGCCGGTGTCGCGACCGCCTTGATCGTGGAGGAAGCTCCCCCGGATCACCGGGGACTTGCGGTCAGCGTGCTCGCGTTGCTCACGGGGTTCGGCACCGGCATCACGGTCATCGCGTATCCGATCATCGCTCCGCACTGGCGCTGGCTCTTCCTTGCCGGCGGCATCGGGGTGCCCCTCGCTGTGCCGATCTATTTCCTGCTTCCGGAAGGTCACACGTGGCGGGCGGTGAAGGTCACCACGTCCTCGCTGCGATTGTTGTTTCAGCCGCCGTGGCGCCGCCGGCTCTTGGTGCTGGCTGCAATGACGGCACTGCTCGCGGTCCTCCTGGAGCCGGCCGGCCTGCTTTTCACGGTGTTCGCATCGAGCGTCCTTCGAATGTCTCCGCTTGCCATCAGCACGCTGATCGTCGTCTCCGGAGTCGCGGGCACGTGTGCTTATCTCGGTGGCGGATACCTGACCGATCGCTTCGGCCGCCGGGGACCGGCCATCGCACTCACCGTCGCCACAGCGGCCGCGACCAGCTTGAGCTTCGCCACCGCCGCGATTGGATTCTTCATCGGCAACGTGCTGTGGAGCGCTTTCGCGAGCGCGGCGACACCGGTCTTCGGTTCGTGGTCAGGCGAGCTCTACCCGACTCGGGCCCGGGCCACCGCCGATGCCGCGATCTCTGTCGCGGGCTCGATCGGCAGCATCGCGGGCTTGCAGGCCGTGGCCCTGCTGTCAGCCTCCACCGGGCTCGGCGGGGCCATCGAGCTCGAGGGCGCGGCCGCGATCGTCGGAGCTCTCCTCCTGTTTCTGCTGCCAGAGACCAAGCAGCAACCGCTGCCAGAGTAGAGGATCAGGCTTCACGTGTCCGGGCTTGGCCGCCGTGCCGGCCGGGAGGACGCATGACCGATCGGCCCGCTCCCCGAACCGACTCACTGGCCGATCGCCTCAGCTCCAGCGCTTCCCGGAGCCGTGGATCTTTGAAATCGAGACCGATGTTGACCTGGACGAGCAGGGCGACGGCCGAGATCGCGGCGTGAGCCAGGATGGCTGCGGTCGTGGCATCCGGGCGCAGGCTCCGCTTGCCCGTGCGCCCAAGCTCATGAGCCAGCTCGACCACCTGCAGCCCCATGCGTGCGACCTGCAGGGGGACCTCGATGATCCGCGCCTGCACTTCGGCTGGAATCATCACCGAGTGACTCGCTTGCGCGTAGGCCAGGTACGCCTGGGCGTCCTCCTCGACGAGAGTCTCGCTTCGAGTTCGGAGTTGATTCGCTTTTCGCTCCGCCTCCGAATTTCCAGATAGGCGAGCGACCTTTTCCACGAGCGCCGCTGCGATGGCCACCACCGCGGCGGAAGCGGAGCCGCCTCCTGGAGCCGGCTTGCTCGAAGCCAGTTCGTCCAGGAGTCTGCCAAGACGTTCTTCCGGCTTCACCGCTCAAATCTAGTCCTCAACCGAAGAACTCAGGGAGCCCGCCGCCAAGTGTGGTAACGTAGGCGCAGCCCATTGGGGACCGGCCTTGGCCGGCTGGGTTCTACTGGACCCTCCTTAACCTGACTTGATCCTCATCACGCGTTACTCACCAACTGTCAAGGCGCACTAGCGTTGAGCACGCCCATACCAGGCGACGTTCTCCTGCTCTGGAACCCTGAGATTCCAGGCGAGGAGATCCAGGCTGGACGTCTCGGCATTCGTGTCCGCCCTGGTACGCCGGCGGCCGCCAAGGTGACGGCGCTCG
>DATLKH010000303.1:0-10125 GCA_035538475.1 Candidatus Dormiibacterota bacterium
CAGGCCGGCCTCGGCCAGGCTCGTGGCGTCCACCTTGGAGCCGTTCGAAAACCGGCTCAGCTTCGAGACGTTGACCACCTCGTAGACCTTCTTGAACGGGTTTTTGAATCCGGGGAGCTTCGGCAGGCGCTGCGAAAGCGGCATCTGGCCGCCTTCGAAGCCGAGGCGAAAACCCTCGCTGCGTGCGTTCTGGCCCTTCTGGCCGCGCCCGGAGGTCTTGCCCCGGCCCGAGCCGGTGCCGCGGCCGACACGCTCGGGCCGCCGGTGGGCGCCGCGCGCGGGCTTCAAATCGTGAAGCTGCATTTCTCTAGTGCCCTCTTTGGTGACCACCCCACGAAATCTTCGATTTCGCGGGGACCCCGGTGTTCACAGCGATTCGCATTTCCTAGTGTCCTCGTTGGTGCTTTTTCGTGCTGCGGGCGCGCCAGATCTTGTACTTGCTTCGCTTCGGGCGCTCGTAGGGCTCGCCCTCGACCGCGACCAGGAAGCCGACCGACCTCAACATGCCGCGCACGGAGGGATTGTCCGGCAGCTCTCGGGTCTGAAGCATGCGCCGGAACCCGAGAGACTCGACCGTGGCGCGCACCGACGGGTTCGCACCAATCGGACTCTTGACGAGCGTGGCCTTGAGCGTCTTGTCAGCCACGGCTCTCAGCTCCGGTAGCGGCGCCAACAGGGACCGCATCGCTGCTTTGTGCCGCAGCCGCCGGTTCGTTACCGCGGTAGGCGGCGGCGAGGCGCTTGCCGACCATCTGGTCGATCTGCTTGCCGCGCAGCTCTGCGACCTGCGGCGCGGTCTTCAACTGCTGCAGCGCAGCGAGCGTCGCACGCACAGTGTTGATCGGGTTGTTGGTGCCGTGCGACTTCGTGAGGATGTCCTTGATCCCGGCGGTCTCGATCACAGCACGCATCGCGCCACCGGAGATGACGCCGGTTCCAGGAGCCGCCGGCTTGAGCATGATCCGGGCGGAGCCCCACTTGAGACGAACCTCATGCGGGATGGTAGTGCCCACCATCGGCACGGTGATCATGTTTCGCTTGGCCACTTCCATTCCCTTGCGGATCGCCTCGGTGACTTCGCGAGCCTTGCCGATGCCCGCGCCCACGCGACCGTTCATGTCGCCGACGACGATCAAGGCGCTGAACGAAAACTTGCGTCCGCCTTTGACGACCTTCGCGACGCGGTTGACGCGGACGACTCGGTCGGCAAGCTCCGATCGCTCGCCTCGATCCCTATCCCGCCCCATATTTCTAGCCACTGCTTAAAAAACCAGTCCTGCTTCACGCGCCGCATCGGCCAGCGCTTTGATCCGTCCGTGATAGAGAAAACCGCCGCGATCGAAGACCACCTGGTTCACGCCGGCGGCCTTGGCCTTGGCGGCGATCGCCTTCCCAACCTCGCTCGCCTGCGCGACACCGTTGCCCTTGGCCTTCTGCTCCAACGTCGATGCGGCAGCCAGAGTCCGGCCCGCGGCATCGTCGATGAGCTGCACGTAGATGTGATTGAGGCTGCGAAACACGGCGAGCCGGGGCCGCTGCGATGTGCCTGCGACATGCACGCGCACGCGCCGGTGGCGCCTCGAGCGATTCTGCTTGCGGTCCTGTCGTTTGATCACGCGGTGGTCTTAGCTCCCTTGCCGGCCTTCCCTGGCTTGCGGCGGATGCGCTCGCCCCGATACATCACACCTTTCCCTTTGTAGGGCTCCGGCGGCCGCAAGCCGCGGAGGTTTGCCGCGACCTGACCGACGTCCTCGATCGATATGCCGGAGACCGAGAACTTGGTCGGGTCTTGAACGTCGATCGAGACCCCTTTTGGTGGCTTGAATCGAATCGGATGCGAGTAACCGAGGTTGAGCACCAGCTCCTCGCCTTGCTTCGCCACGCGATAACCGACGCCGACCAGCTCGAGGTTCTTGGTGAATCCTTTGTCGACACCCTCGACCATGTTGGCGACCAGGCTGCGCACGAGACCATGCGGCGCGCGGTGGCGGTAGTCGTCGGATGGCCGCTCGAAAACGAGCTCGCTGTCCTGCTGCTTGACCGTGATCTCGCTCGGCAAGGTGCGCTCGAGCTGGCCCTTCGGGCCCTCGACCTTGACCTTCCCCGGCTCCAGCGTGACCTTAACGTTCTTCGGGAGCTGGACCGGCAGCTTTCCAATCCGAGACAACTCTTTCTCCTATTACCAGACGTAAGCCAGAACTTCACCGCCCAAGCCCTGACGGTTGGCCTGCCTTCCGCTCATGACGCCCTCCGAAGTCGAGAGGATGGCGATGCCGAGACCACCGAGCACTCGGGGGATCTCGGTCTTGCGCGCGTAGACGCGCAGGCCGGGACGGCTGATTCTCTTCAGGCCCGAGATCACACGGGTGCGGTCCGGGCGAGACTTGAAGATGATACGCATCGTTTGATTGGTGCCGTCTGCCTCGACGTCGTAGCCCGCGATGTAGCCCTCTTCTTTGAGGACGCGCGCGATTTCGAGCTTCAGCCTCGAGGCAGGCACCTTCACCTCTGTATGACGCGCGGCGTTGGCGTTGCGCACGCGAGTCAGCATGTCCGCGATCGGATCGCTGACGATCCCCGCGGGCGCCTTCTTGACGTTCTTGCCAGTTGACTTGACTGCTGTTGCCATCATCATCACCAGCTCGACTTGGTCACACCGGGGACCCGTCCCTCAGCGGCCAGATTTCTGAAGCAAATGCGGCACATCCCAAATTTGCGCAGGTAAGCGCGCGACCGTCCGCAGATGCGGCAGCGATTGTGGTACCGAACCTTGAACTTCGGTGTCCGCTTCCAGCGCTCGATCTGTGATTTCTTAGCCAAACTCTTTCCTCTTTGTTTACTTCCGGAACGGCATGCCGAGACGGGTGAGAAGACTTCTCGCCTCGTCGTCAGTCCTGGCAGTCGTGATGATCGAAACCTCGAGACCCCGTAGCTTGTCGATCTTGTCGTAATCGATTTCCGGGAATACGACTTGCTCGCGCAGGCCCAGCGAGTAGTTGCCGCGACCATCGAACCCGTTCGGGTTCACGCCGCGGAAGTCGCGGATCCGGGGCAGCGCGATGTTGAGCAGCTTGTCGAGGAAGTACCACATGCGCCGGCCCCGCAGGGTCGTCTTGATGCCGACGATCTGTCCCGCGCGCAGCTTGAACGCGGCCACGGACTTCTTCGCCTTGACCAGCTGCGGCTTCTGGCCGGTGATGGTCGTGACGTCGCCGACTGCCGCATCAAGAGCCTTGTCGTTGTCCTTCGCTTCGCCGATGCCGATGTTGACGACGATCTTGTCGATCCGCGGCACTTGCATCACGTTCGAGTAGTCGAACTCCTTGGTCATCTGCTGCACGACCGTGCCTCGATAGGCCAGGAGCATGCGCGGCGGCTGCTCCGATTTCGTGCCGGGAGCCTTGGGTTGTTCGGGCTTCTTCTGCTGCTGCTTCGCTTTGGCCACTGCTTAATTGATCCCTACCTTTCCCGGCCTGAAATCGCGGTGTTGGGGTGCGGATTTGCTTCCTTTGGGGGTCCCCATGTCAAGGCCATGGGGGACCTGGCGCCAGGAGGCCTGGGTTTCCCAGGCCGATTCCAGGTTGGTCACAGCAACATGGTCGGACCCACTTGTTCGTGAAGTCAGAGGCATTGCAGGCGCCATCGTCACGCTATTGCGCCTCCGTCTTGCGCACGCGCTCGTAGGGCTCGCCGCAGTGGCGGCACGCTAGGGCGCGCGCACCGGACTCGAGCACGGTGTGCTTGGTCCGTGTAGGTCGCCCGCAGGACGGGCAGACAAGCATCACGTTCGAGTAATCGAGCGGCGCCTCGAAGTCCACGATTCCGCCCTGCGCGACGCGCACGCCGCCACGCGACTGTCCGGCTTTGGTGTGGCGCTTCAGAATGTTGACGCCCTTGACCACGACTTTGTGCTGCTCGGGCAAGGTCCGCAGGACTTCACCTTGTTTGCCCTTGTCCTTGCCGGCGATGACGATCACCGGATCACCGGGCGCAAGATCCAGCCAGCGACGCTTGGTTTGGAGTTTGTTTCTCAGCATTTCACGCTTACAGAACCTCGGGTGCCAAAGAGATGATCTTCATGAAGTTGCGCTCGCGCAGCTCGCGGGCCACCGGGCCGAAGATGCGCGTGCCACGCGGGTTGTTCGCGGCTGCGAGCAGAACGGCGGCGTTCTCGTCGAAGCGGATGAGCGAGCCGTCTGGACGCTTGTATTCCTTGTTGACGCGCACGACGACAGCCTTGACCACCTCGCCCTTCTTGACCTGACCACCGGGCTGGGCCGACTTGACGGTCGCGGTGATGATGTCGCCGACATACGCGTACTTGCGGTAGTGGCCGCCGGCCACGCGGATGACCAGGAGCTCCTTGGCCCCTGAGTTGTCCGCGACCTTCAGCCTTGTTTCCTGTTGAACCACTACCTGGCCTTCTCCACGATCTCGAGCACGCGCCAGCGCTTCTCGGAGGACAGTGGCTTGGTTTCCATGATCCGCACGAGATCACCCATGCCGCACTCGTTCTTCTCGTCGTGGACCTTGAGCTTCTTGCGCTGCTGCAAGGTCTTGCGGTAGAGCCGGTGCGCTTTGGATTGACGAACCTCGACGATGATCGTCTTGTTCATCTTGTCCGAGACCACGTAGCCCAGGCGGACTTTGCGCCGGCCGCGTTCGGGAGCCTGAACTTCGCTCATTCAGATTCCTCCTTTTTGGCGCGGCGGCCGCGCTTGGGTTTTGGTGCCTCTCTTTCCGGTTCGGGTTCGGGTTCCGCCACAGCCACGGCCTGAGGCTGGGCCTCGATCGGAGCGATGCCGAAGTCGCGCTCTCGGAGCACGGTCATGATCCGCGCGATGTCGTGGCGGACTTTGGAGATCTGGCTCGAGTTCTCGAGCTGACCCACGGCGTGCTTGAAGCGGAGCTCGTAGAGCTCGCGACGCGCCGTGCGCAGCCGCACGCCCAGCTCGTCGGCTTCGAGGACGCGCAGCTCGTCGACCTTCATCGCGCACCTCCACCGTCAGCCGCGGCGATGATGCGCGTCTTCATCGGCAGCTTCGCCGCCGCCAGCTTCATCGCTTCCTTTGCAACCTGGGGCGTGACGCCGCCCATCTCGAACAACACTCGCCCAGGCTTGATCACCGCGACCCAGCCCTCTGGGTTTCCTTTGCCCGAACCCATGCGCGTTTCCGCGGGCTTCTTGGTGATCGACTTGTCCGGGAAGACGCGGATCCAGATCTGACCGCCGCGCTTCACGTGGCGTGTCATCGCGCGCCGAGCCGCCTCGATCTGGCGGTTCGACATCCACGCGGCCTCGATTGCTTGCAGGCCGTAGTCGCCAAACGCCACCGTGGCGCCCCGAGTGGCGATGCCCTGCCGGCGGCCGCGGTGCATCTTGCGGTACTTGACCCGCTTTGGAATCAACATCAGCTGTCAGCTCCCGTGGTGCCGCGCGGCGGCTTAGTCTGCGCGGCATCACCGCTTTTGGATGGAGCCTTGCGAGCAGCCGGTTTCTTTGCGGCCGCAGGCTTCGTCGTGTCCGCTTTGGCTCCGGGCGCAGTTCTAGACGCCGGCCGTGGCCTGGCGGTCGCCGGGGCCGTACGGGGCCGGCGTGGAGCTTTGGCGGCGACCGGGACTTCGGCCGTCATCGGCTGCGGCTCGGCGCTGGGCAGCGGAGCCGGCGCGGCGCTCTCGGCCAGCACAGCTGGTTGCGGGACGACGGCTCGCCAATCGGCACCGTCTCGTCCGAGATCGCCTGCAGGCGGCGCTGCGCAGGTGTGATCTGGTCCTTGTAGATCCAGACCTTGACTCCGATGGCGCCGAAAGTGGTCTTCGCGGTGGCGCGACCGAAGTCGATGTCGGCGCGCAACGTGTGCAGTGGAACTCGACCTTCGCGATCCCACTCTCGCCGAGCCATCTCAGCACCCCGCAAGCGGCCGCCGGCGTAGATCCGCACGCCCTTGGCGCCGGCGCGCATGGTGCGCAGGATGGCTTGCTTCATCGCGCGCTTGTAAGAGATGCGGCGCTCGATCTGGCTCGCGATGTTCTCGGCGACGAGCTGTGCGTCGAGCTCTGGCTGCTTGATCTCTTGGATTGAGATTCGCACACGGTTCCCGAAACGCTTCTCGAGGTCTTCGCGCAGCTGGTCGACGCTCGACCCGCCTTTGCCGATCACGATGCCCGGCTTGGCGGTGTGGATCGTCACCGTCAGCTGCGCGTTGGACGAGCGCTCCGTCTCGATCTTCGCGATTCCCGCATTGCGCAGGCGCGAAAGGATGATGCGGCGCATCTCGAGATCTTCGTGCAGCATCTTCGCGTAGTCCTTCGGGCCGGCAAACCAGTTGGCCTCCCAAGGGCGGAAGACGCCGAGACGAAACGCGTTCGGATGGACTTTGTGACCCAATTACTTACGTGCTCCTTGCGGCTGGTCTTCGACGACCGCCGTGATGTGGCAGGTGCGGTGGAAGTACTCGTGCGCCATGCTGCGGCTCACCGGACGGCGCCGCCGGAACGTCGGGCCTTCGTCGATGAGCAGCTGCTTGAGCACCAGGTCGTCGCGGTTCAGGTTGAAGTTGTGCTCCGCGTTGGCAGCCGCGGACTTGATCGCCTTAGCCACGTCTTTCGCGGCGTGCTTAGGCGAGAACTCCAGCAGCGCGAGAGCCTCGGAGACTTTCATCCCCTTGACCGAGTCCGCGACCAATCGCGCCTTGCGAGGCGTTCTGCGGACAAACTTCTGAACGGCTGAAACTTCCATGGTCGCCACTATTTCCTAAGCGCCTGGGCCTTTGACGGTGGTGGTCTTTTCGACGTGCGTGCCATGTCCGCGGAAGTGTCTCGTTGGAGCGAACTCCCCCAGCCGGTGGCCGACCATGTTTTCACTGATGAAGACCGGCACGTGCTTGCGGCCGTCGTGAACCGCGATGGTGTGGCCGACCATGTCGGGATAGATGACGGACGCGCGCGCCCAGGTGCGGATGACCTTCTTGTCGCGCGTTTGGTTCATCTTCTCGATCTTGTCTCTCAAGCTCGGGCTGATGAACGGCCCTTTCTTCGTCGAGCGTGACATCTACTTGCTTCTTCCTTTCTTCTCGCGGCGGCGAATGATCAACTTGTTCGAGGCCTTCTTCGGCTTGCGCGTGCGATAGCCGAGCGCGGGCTTGCCCCAAGGCGTCTTGGGGTTGCCGCCGGTGCCTGTCTTGCCCTCACCACCACCATGAGGGTGGTCGCGAGGGTTCATCGTCGAGCCGCGAACTTCGGGGCGCTGACCCAACCAGCGCGCGCGGCCAGCCTTGCCGCCGGACTCGTTTTCGTGCTCGATATTACCGACCTGGCCGATCGTGGCCTGGCATCGGACGTGGACTCTGCGCAGCTCGCCGCTGGGCATGCGCACCACGGCGTAATCGCCTTCCTTGGCCAGCAGCTGGGCGCTCGCGCCCGCGCTCCTCACGAGCTGGCCGCCACGACCGAGGGTCAGCTCGATGTTGTGAATGGTCGAGCCGACAGGGATGTTCTGCAGCGGGATCGAGTTGCCGAGTCGCACGGGTGCTTCGGGGCCGCTTTCGATCGGGTCGCCGACCTTGAGGCCCACCGGAGCGAGGATGTAGCGCTTCTCGCCGTCCTTATAGTGGATCAGCGCAATGCGCGCGCTGCGGTTGGGGTCGTACTCGATCGTGGCGACACGACCCTGGATGCCGTGCTTGTCGCGCTTGAAATCGATCTTCCGGTAGAGCTTGCGATAGCCGCCGCCCTGGTGGCGCGTGGTGATCCTGCCCTGGTTGTTGCGACCGGCGTGGGTCGGCAGCGATTCGAGCAGCGTCTTTTCCGGATCCTTCGCCGTGATCTCGTCGAAGCCCGCGATCGACATGAAGCGCCGTCCGGGGCTGGTCGGCTTGAACTTTCTAACCGGCATGGTGAAGACCTCCCTGGCGACGCCGCCAGATCGCGGCGCCGGCGGCCGAGGCCGAGGAGACGAGGAGCACGCGCGGGAGCGCATTCGTCAATGCGTAACCGCGCGCGCGCAGTCTCGTCGACGACGGCATTCGGCCGATCAGCGCCGATGAGATGGTGGTGTTGATCGGGGAGGGCTTCACCTGCTATACGCTCCCGAACAGGCCTTCGATCTTCTGGCCCTCCCCCAAAGTGACGATCGCTTTCTTCCAGTCGTTGGTCTTGCCGACTTTGCCGCTGATCCTGCGGTAGCTTCCGCGCTTCTTGCCGCGCATCGAGACGGTGTTGATGTCGGTGACCTGGATGTTCTGCGCCTCGTACTGCTCTTCGAGGGCCTTCTTGATTTCGGTCTTGCTCGCGGTGGCGGAAACCTTGAACGTGTAGCGGCCCTGGGTGTAGAGCATGTATGTGCGCTCGGTGATCACAGGGCCGATCACGATCTCGCTTGCGGCGCGTGTCGCCATTACTCGGTCTCCTCTTGATGGCGCCGGCGCGGGCTGAAGTTTTCCTCGAGCAGGTCGATCGACTCTTTCGCGATCAAGACGTAGGTGTGAGAGAACAGGTCGCGCAAGTTGAGATTGCGAGCCAAGACCAGCTTGGTCCCGGCGAGATTCTCGAAAGAGCGGCTGACCACGTAGTTCGGGGCGGGAAGCACCACGAGGGTCGTGCTGTCGAAGCCGATGCTGTCCATGAGCTCCCGCGCCTGCTTGGTCTTCGGTTCGTCGAAGACAAAGCTTTCGATGACCTTGATCTGATCGTCCTTGGCCTTCTGGCTCAGCGCGCTGCGCAGGGCCAACCGTCGCATCTGCTTCGGCATGCGCTGCGAGTAATCGCGCGGCTTGGGGCCGAAAACATTTGCGCCGCCTTTCATGCTCGGCTCGCGAGTCGAGCCGTGGCGCGCCCGACCAGTGCCTTTCTGGCGATATGGCTTCGCGCCACCGCCCCTCACCGAGGCTCGCGTTTTCGTGCTCGCTGTTCCCTGGCGGCCGTTCGCGAGCTGGCGCAGATAAGCCTGGTGCATCACAGGTCCGTTGGGCGTCTCACCAAAGATCGCATCCGGCAGGTCGACCTCGCCGTTGCGCTCGCCCAATGCGTCGAAGTAAGGCGCTTGGATTGGCATCGCGCTATACCTTCCTCGGGTTGGGCTTGCCCGCGGGACCCTTCGCCTTGATCTTCTTCGTCGATTCCTTGATGAGGACGAGTGCGCCTGTTGCACCAGGCACCCCGCCTTTGATCATCACCAGGTTTCTTTCCGCGTCGACCCTTACGACCTTGTAGGCGCGAGCGGTCACGCGTTCGTTGCCCATCTGGCCCGACATGCGCACGCCCTTGAACACCCGCGCGGCATCGGTCGCTCCGATTGCGCCCGGCTGGCGAACGTTCATCGAACCGTGCGATTCCGGTCCACGGCTGAACTTGTGCCGCTTCACCAGACCCTGGAACCCTTTGCCCTTGCTCGTGCTGGTCACGTCGACGAGCTCGCCGGCTTTGAAGATCTCGGCCTTCAGCTCTTGCCCGGCTTCGACGCCGTTGTAGTTGCGGATCTCGATCACGTGGCGGTGTGGGTCGAGGTTGGCCTTCTTGAATTCACCGAGCTGAGCTGCATTCAGCCGGTTCTCATTTGTGTTCGCGAAAGCGATGCGCACGGCTTCGTAGCCGTCCTTTTCCTTGGTGCGCAGGCCGAGCACCCTGCATGGGCCGGCCTCCAGCACCGTCACGGCGCTCGTCGTGCCGTCGGGATTGAACAGCTGAGTCATTCCCAGCTTCCGCGCCAATAGTCCCTTCACGATTTGATCTCGATGCTGACGCCGGCGGGCAATGAAAGGCGCATCAGAGCGTCGACCACCCGCGGGTTTGGATCGAGGATGTCGACGATGCGCTTGTGAGTTCGCATCTCGAACTGTTCGCGGGAGTCCTTGTCGATGAAGGGGCTTCGGATGACCGTGAGCTTTGAGATTTCGGTCGGAAGAGGAATCGGGCCGGCAGTGCGCGCGTTGGTACGGCGGGCGGTGTCTACGATCTTGTCCGCCGCCTGATCCAGGACCCGATGGTCATAGGCCTTGAGCCGGATCCGAATTTTCTGCGCCACTGCCTGCCTTTTCCTTCTTCCTTCTATCTATGTGTTGGTTACTTGACGACCTCGGTCACCACGCCGGCGCCGACGGTCTTTCCGCCTTCGCGGATGGCGAACCT
>DATLKH010000304.1:0-3002 GCA_035538475.1 Candidatus Dormiibacterota bacterium
AGCTGCAGGAGCTTCTTCCCGTTGTCGACCAGGAGTTTCTGCAGCACCGGCGGCGCTATGTCCAGCGTCTGCAGCTCATCGAGGCAGCGCACCGGCTGAATGAACGGATAGTCACTGCCGAAGACAAACTGATTCTGCAACCGCCCTTTCAGATCGCGCATGACTTCAGCCGGTACGTAGCGCGGCGCCCATCCCGAGATGTCGATGTAGACGTTGGTCTTGTGCAGCGCCATCGCCAAGAGCTCGAGGTGCCATGGATAGCCGAAGTGTGCCGCGATGATTTTCAAATCGGGGAACGCCGCCGCGGGAGCATCCAGGTTGATCGGTCGCGAGAAGTCGATGCGGATGCCCTGACCGCCAGGTTGACCGGCTCCGATCCCGCTGGTTCCGGTGTGGAACAAGACGATCAGGCCTAGCTCCTGGCAGCGCTCGTAAAGCGGAAAGAAACGCTCCTCATTCGGAGCAAAGGCTTGCAGTGAGGGATGCAGCTTCACTCCTTTCAGCCCAAGCTCGGCGATTTGGTCCAGCTCGGCGACTGCGCGTTCGCCTTTCAGTGGATCGACGCTGCCGAAACCGATGAATGTTTTCGGGAACTCGCGACAGGCTTGCGCGACGACCTCGTTTGGAACCCGAGGTCTGCCCGTCGCCGTCTCGGCGTCCCATGCCAGCAGCACCGCCAGGACGTCCAGCGATTGGTATTCCCGCGCGAGGTCCTCGACGGTTTTCCTCGCGACCGTCGAGCGGAAGTAGGACTCCGCCGCCTCGATGTAGCCCTTCATCGACACGTCCAGCCAGTCCGGCGTCGGCAGGTGAACGTGAAAATCGATCGCCTTCAAAGCGAGACTTATAGTTTCACGGCCCCGAGATCCGCTGCAGATTCGCGACATCGGCGCCCGGAGCCAAGGAGACGACGAGCACGCGAGGGAGCGCATCCTAAAGATGCGTGACCGAGCGTGCGCAGAAGTCGACGATGGCTTCAGCGCGCTCAGCGCCCGGGCGCCTAGGGCGCGAAGATGCAAGGATCTTCGGGGTTGGGAAACTAAGTGGAAGCGACGCTGCTGGTGCTTGCAGGTGGGGAGAGCCGGCGGATGGGCCGCCCGAAAGCCTGGCTCGAAGTGGGCGACACCGTGCTCTTGCGCTACGTGGCGGAAAGGCTGGCTCCGGCGTTCTCTGAAGTAATGGTTTCGTTCGCCGAACCCGAACAGCTCGAGCATCACGTGCCTTATCGAGTCGTCTTCGATCGATACCGGATGGCCGGACCTCTCGCGGGTCTCGAGGCCGGACTTGTCGCCGCGCGCAATGAAGTTCTGTTTGCGATTGGGTGCGATATGCCGTATGTGACCCAATCGCTGGCTCAGCTCGCGGTGGCCGCCGCGCGCAGCTCCGATGCTGCGATTCCGCGACACGAGGGAATCTTCGAACCCGTATGCGGCGCTTATCGAAAAACCGCGCTCCCCGCGATCGTCAGCGCTCTGGATGCAGGGCGACTGGTCGCGCATGACGTGGCCGAATATCTCGACGTCACCTGGATCGAAGGCCAAGACCCGGGTCAGTTCGAGAGCTTGAACACGAGAAGCGATTTCGAGCGATTCAATGCCGAACTTTCCGCCCCGCGATAATTGAGGCAGCCGCATTGAAAATCGTCGTCACCGTCAAACAGGTACCCGACCCCAACTCCACCTTTGGGCTCGAGAGCGACCATTCGATTTCCCGGGACAAGGAAGTGGTGCTCGATCCGGGCGACGAGAGCGGAGTCGAGGCCGGACTTCAGCTCAAGGAAGCGCACGGCGGAGAGGTCGTGCTCGTTTCGATGGGACCCGAGCGCGCCAAAGATGCGATCCGCAAGGGTCTCTCGATGGGAGCCGATCGCGGAATCCTCGTCTCCGATACGGGGCTCGCGGGCGCGGATGCGCTGATGACGGCCCGCGTTCTTGCGGCCGCCATCAAGTCCGAGCAACCGGACATCGTGATCTGCGCGACCGAGTCTTACGACGGAAGCACAGGCATGGTGCCGCCGATGCTCGCGGAGCTGCTGGACGTGCCGCAGCTGACATTTGCCAAGAAGATCGAGGCCGAAGGTTCCAACATCAAAGTCCACCGGCAGACCGCGGAGGGATATCAGGTCGTGGAGGCCGCGACGCCGGTCCTCATCACCGTGACCGCCGGCATCGCCGAGCCGCGCTATGCGTCGCTCAAGGGCATCATGGCCGCGCGCTCCAAAGAGGTGAAGCAGGTCGCGCTGGGTGAGCTCGGCGTGGAGAAGAGCGCGCCCGCGGAAACCATCGAAGGCGTGGCCGAGGCGGAGGCGCGCAAGGCCGGCGAGGTCATCGAGGACGATGGCACCGCGGTCGATCGCATCGTTCAGGTCCTCACCGCGGCGAAGGTGATTTAGCCATGGCCAGCATCCTCGTCTACACCGAGCTCAGCGAGGGAAAGATCGCGCCGACCACGCTCGAGCTGATGACCAAAGCGCGCGAGCTGGGTGATGTCTACGCGGTTGCGCTCGGCACCGGCGCCAAAGCCGCGGCCGGCGTTCTTGGCAAACACGGCGCGAAAGCCGTGCACGTGAACGAGGACAAGGCTTTCGACGACTACATCGCAGAACCGGCGACGGACGCGGTCGCGGCGCTGTACGAAAAGGAGAAGCCAGACCTGATCCTCTTCGGCTTCACACCCGATTCGCGCGAGGTCGCAGGCCGCCTCGCCGCGCGTTTGGGCACCGGGCTCATCTCCAACGCGAGCGATGTGCAGGCGCAGGGTGGTGGATTCGTCGCAAAGGTTCCTTATTTCGGCGGCTCGAAGATCGCGACCATGAAGGCAAACGGCAAACCGGCGATCGTGCTGGTCAGGCCGAAGTCTTTCGAAGCTTCCGAGTCGGGTGGGACCGCAGAGGTCAAAGAGCTCGCGGCCGCCGACGGCCAGAAGCGCGCTCACATCACGGATCGCATCGTCGAGGCTTCGGAAAAGGTGAAGCTCGAAGAGGCGAAGGTGGTGATCAGCGG
>DATLKH010000305.1:0-5438 GCA_035538475.1 Candidatus Dormiibacterota bacterium
CGAGGTCAGCAGCCTGCAGCGCCTCGACAACTTCGGGCGATGGTCTTGCGGCTTGCGCGCCGGCGAACGTGACGCCGCGAAGCGTTGCCTTGAGCCGCTCGCGAACGAAGTACTCCTGAAACGAGAGCTCACCGTCGTCCGTGTCGAACCGCGTCCGCACAGGCTGGTCGCTCATGGGCAGCACCCGTGTCCGCAGGTGGAACCGGCGGCACAGCTCGGCAGTGGCCTCGGTCAGCGTGCCGCCGCTGCGCATGATCTGCGTTCGCAGCAAATGGGTCGCGAAGTCTCTGTCCCCGACGCGGAACCAGGTGCTCTCACCGAGCCGCTCGAGCGTATCGAGTACATGAAACGTGTCGTCCTTGATCCCAAAACCAGTCACCTCGTTGAAGACGCCGGCCAGCCGGTAGACGACCGCGTCGACGTCCGGACATACGAGCAATCCCCAGAACTCGTCGTCATCAGCGGTGTTGGCAATCACAGTCAAATCGCTGTCGGGCGCGACTGCGCTGATGCCCGCGGCGAGCGCCGCGCCGCCGGTGCCGCCGGCCAGAACCACGACTTTCAGCGGAATAGATCCTCGGCCGCGGGACGGATCAAGTCGCGCCCGCTGCCTTTGCCCTCAAATTTCAGCCCTCGAGCGATGACGACCGGCACGCGGGCAGTCTTGCCCATGACCAGGCCCGCGGCCGCGGCAACGTCGTCCGCAATCGCAAGCACCGTCGCCGACAACGACTTGCCCACATCGTCCTGTTTTCCGCGCAGATCCAGAGCCGGCGGCATTCCGGCGACGCCGAGCGCCACGTTCACGATCCCAATCCGCCACGGCCTTCCGAAAGTGTCCGAGACGATGACCGCGACTTGGACCCCGGTGAGGTGCTCGAGCCTCGAGCGCAGCGCCTGGGCGCTGGCGTCTGGATCCTTGGGCAGCAGAGCGAGCATGTCATCGCCTGGAACGTTGGAATGATCTACGCCTGAGTTCGCGCACACGAAACCGTGTGGCGTCTCCGTGATCAGCACCCGTTCGGAGCGAAGGACGCGGGCGCTCTCGTCGAGGATGACCTGCACGACACGTGGATCTGGCCTGGCGATCAGTCGGGGCGCGATCGACATCGCCTCCGGGCTCGCCGTGACCGAGGCCAGATCGACCAGGCGCCCTTCGGCTTTGGACACGATCTTCTGCGCCACGACGACGACGTCCCGCGGTTGCAAGCTGGAGTGCCGCGCGATGAGAGCCGCCAGGTCGTCGCCTGGCTTGATCTCGGGCAAGCCTTCGACCCCGAGCAGCTCGATGTGGTTCACACCGCGCTGCGAAGTCGTGCGAGGTCCGAGGGTTCGTCGAGGTCGAGCGCCATCGCATCCGAACGGTGAATCAGAAAATCGACGCCCTTGCCCTCGGCGTCCTCTTGAAATTTGGTCAACGAGTCGTCCCCGAAGTGAAGACCGACGACACCTGGAGGGCGCAAGTACAGGGCATTCGTGCCGCCGCGCCCGATGGCCGGCACAGCGATCACGACTGGGTCCATTCCCGTGGCGGCAAAGCGGAGCAGGTCGCGGACCGATTCATAGCTCACCAGCGGTAGGTCGCTCGAAAGAAGAAGAACCGCCCCGGCTCCACCCTCGACAGCTCGCTCGATGCCGCGACGCGCCGCGACATTCTGGCCTTCTTGACGCGGCTCGACCAGAGCCTCGGCTCCCCATGCACGCACGACCTGCGCCACCTGGTCCCCGCCCGCGACGACCAGAACGTGATCACCGGCCGCAGCGGCACCAACCGCGAGCTTTGCGTTTCGCCGCGCGAGCGCCTGGCGTGCCGACGGCGCAAGGGCCGGCTCCAGCCGCTGTTTGGCAGTGCCGAAATCCTTGATCAACACGATCACCCAGGTTTCGATCGCTATCCCCATCGCTCACGCACCCGGGGAAGGATTTGCGATCCATACAGTTCGAGAAATCTCATCTGATCATCGCCCGGTGCGTGAAAGACCAGGTGCGTGAATCCAAGCTCGAGATATGGACGCAGCTGCTCGATGTGCTCATCAGCATCATTCGAGACGAGCCAGCGTCGATGCGCGACCTCCTCAACGCCTTTGGCTAGGCGCTCCATCTCGCGCGGATCGTCGACGCCAACTTTTGATTCGGCCGGGAGGGCCAGGGCGGCCCAGATCTTGGTGTCCTCCTGCGCGCGCTTTCGGTCGGTGTCGAATGACACCTTGACCTCGATCATCTTGTCCAGGTCTGCCGCGTCGCGGCCTGACTCATTTGCGCCATCGTTGAATGAGGGGAGCAACTGCTCGGAATAGAGCTCCATTCCCTTCCCGGAGGTGCAGATCAAGCCGTCCCCTGCCCGCCCGGCGAATTTCGCGACCTGGGGACCACCAGCGCCGATATAGATCGGAATCGGTTGGTCGGGCCGGTCGTAGATCGTCGCGTTGCGGGTGTGGAAGTACTCGCCGTCGAAGTTGACCAGCTGGTCGGACCAGAGCTGGTGGATAAGGCGAACCGCCTCGCGGAGTCGAGCAAATCGCTCTCGGTTGTCGGGCCACGGAATTCCGATCGCGACTTCGTTGAGCGCTTCGCCGGTCCCAACTCCCAGGATCATGCGGCCTGGAAAGAGCGCGCCAAGAGTGCCGAAGGCCTGAGCCACGATAGCCGGGTGCAAGCGTAGAGTCGGCGTCGTCACGGACGTGCCGAGCGCGATGCGACGCGTGCCCTGGCCTACCGCGCCCAGCCATGAAAACGCGAACGGTGCGTGTCCATCTGAGTGACGCCATGGTTGAAAGTGATCGCTGACGAAGACGGAGTCGAATCCGTTGTTCTCGGCCGCGATGGCAAAGTCGAGCAGCTCGCGAGGACCAAATTGCTCGGCGGATGCCTTATAGCCGAGGCGCAGAGCGGGCTTCATCTCAGCCTCGTCTGAAATATCGGTTCCAGCTGAACGCTATTCCGCTGATCGCTGCCGCGACCACCACGACGCCGAGTGCGATGAGACTGTGCCTGTCCAGCGTGGAGATTGCGCCGGCCGTGAGCAGGACGATCAAAGCGAGCGCGACCAACATCATCACGACGAGGGTGATCGCACGGTGAACCACTTAGCTAGCTTAGCGACGGTGGGAAAAACACAAGTCGTACACCTGGCCAGCGTCACATCGACACAGGACGTGGCCCGCGACTTACCGATCGGATCGATCGTCGTGGCCGATCACCAGACAGCAGGCCGAGGGCGTTTCGACCGGCGTTGGGAAGCTCCGGCCGGCTCCGCGCTGCTGGTTTCGTTCGTGCTCGAACCCAGTCCTTTGCTGAGCCTGGTCGTCGGCGTCGCCGCCGCGGAAGCATGCGGCGCGAATGTGCGCCTCAAGTGGCCGAACGATCTGCTTCTGGAAGGCCGCAAGCTCGGGGGGATTCTGGTCGAGGTGACGCAGGGCAAAGCGGTTTCCGGGATCGGCATCAACCTGACTTGGGCGCCGCCCGGCGCGGCGATGTTGCGGCGATCCCGCGACGAGCTGCTCGATGTGCTGCGGGTGAAGGTTGGGGAATGGGCGACCAAGAGTCCGAACGAGGCGCTGGCCCGGTGGCGACTGCTGTCGGAAACGCTCGGTCGACGCGTGCGCATCGATCTTTCCGGCCATTCGATAGAGGGCATCGCGCAAGACATCGGTCCGAACGGGGAGTTGATCGTCGACGGCGTGGCGTACGTGTCAGGCAGCGTTACGCATCTGCCATGAGCGAAGCGATCTGCGGCAGCACTTCTCCCGATCGGCCGTGAATCACGACGTCCGCCAGCGGATCGAACGGCGTCGGCTCTGCGTTGACGAGAATCATTCGCGCGCCTGACTGCACAGCGACCAGCGGAATCTCTGCCGCCGGATGCACGACGAGCGAAGACCCGACGACCAGGACCGCGTCCGCCCTGCGCGCCAGCCCGAAGGCTTCGTCGATCGCCTCGCGCGGCATCGGCTCGCCGAACAGGACGACAGTCGGTTTGAGCACTGTGCTGCCGCATGACTTGCATCGAGGTGGCATCTCGATCTCGAGCCGCTGCTGGACCTCGGACCGCGGCTCGCGCTCGCCACACTCCAGGCACTGGACCGTGCGTCCAGATCCATGAAGCTCGATCACGCGGCGGCTTCCAGCCTCCTTGTGCAGGCCGTCTGTGTTCTGCGTGACGACCGCAACCAATCTTCCGGCCGCTTCCATGGCCGCGAGCGCGACGTGACCAGGATTCGGTCGAGCCGCGAGGGCGATCCGGCCGCGTTCCCTGGAGACTCGCCAGTATGCAGACGGGTCCGCCAGAAAGCTGTCGATCGACGAGACCTTGACGGGATCGTATTTCGTCCACAGGCCGCCTTCGCCGCGAAACGTCTGGATCCCGCTTTCAGCCGAGACCCCGGCCCCGGTCAATGCAAACGCGGATCGGGCCGAGCCCAGAATTTCCGCAGCGCGTTCGATCTCGCTCATCGAATTTCGGGCTCGCAGCGCCGGTTGTAACCCGGCGGTATGGTAAGTCCGGTGCCCCGAGCCGCGCTCGAATCTCGCCGCATGCTCTATCTATACGTCGCCGCCGGGGCAACGTTTGGAACGATTGGGGCTCGCGGGCTCACCGTTCCCCTGTACGCGCATCAGCTAGGGGCCAGCCGCTTTGCGGTCGGTGCACTATATGCGGCGGCCACCATCGCAGCGGCCGCGCTGTCACTGCCGTCTGGCATATTGGTGGACCGCTTCGGCGCGCGCAAGCTGATCGGAGCCTCGATTCTCATCACCGCAGCATCGCTGCTCGCGACTTCTGCGACGACGACAGTGGCCCCGCTTTTCCTCTGGCAGGTGCTCGGCGGCATCAGTCTCGGCATCATGCAGTCCGCCGCGTTCAGTGCAGTCGCCGAATCGGTTCCGCGGTCGAAGCTGGGCCGGGCCATGGGCTGGCTGACGCTCGCCATGCAGGCCGGTTTCTTCCTCGGTCCATCCTTGGCCGGGCTGGCGCTCAGCTGGATCGACATTCGAGCCGATATCGCGTTGACCGCCGCGGCCATGGCGCTGGCGGTTCCGGCCGCTCTTGTGACCAGCAACACGACGCAGCGCGCCCCGAGTGGCATCGGGCTGAAAGAGCCTCTTCTCGCGCTGAGCCGGCAGCGCGCGTTCATCCAGATCACGCTCGGCCTCGTCGGCGTCACGCTCGTGTGGGGCACGGTCACCGCGTTCCTACCTGTCTTCGGGAAGGAGGCGCTGGGTCTTCCCAGCTCTCAAGTCGGATATCTGCTTGCGCTGCAAGCGATCGTGAACGGCGCTTCGCGAATTCCAGCGGGGCGCATCGTCGATGCCGCGCGTGAGCGCTGGAAGATCGTGATCGGCGGCGGCATCGTGTGGGCCCTCGCAGCCACCCTCCTCGGCCACACGACGGGCTTCCTGGTGCCTGCGGTGCTGCTGATCATCGGCACACCCTTCATGGC
>DATLKH010000306.1:0-4498 GCA_035538475.1 Candidatus Dormiibacterota bacterium
CGGCATCGAGACCGTTGGGCGCCACGAAGGCGATCTGATCGCCGTTCGGCGACCATATGGGCGAGCTGAGGATGAAGCCTCCGCCGAAGAGATGGCGGTTGCCGTCCAGGTCGACGATATAGAGGTTGGCCTCGATCTTCAGGTCGGCTCCCTCATCGGCATTGCCGGAAAGGACGAACCGGCGACTGTCCGGTGACCAGTCGAAGTCGTTGACGTCCCACGGGCCGCTGGTCAGCTGCTTCGGCTCGCCCCCCGTGGCCGGAACGACGAAGAGATGGTGGTAGCGGCCGTCGACGTAACCGGAGCCGTCGTGCTTGTAGTCGAGACGCCGGACGACCCGCGCCACAGGTGCGCGCCGGACCTGCTCTCGACCTTCAGGAGCCCGCGGGTCGTCGACGATCGACTCAGGGTCGCCCGCGACGGCGCCGAGGAATGCGAGCTTGGTTCCATCCGGAGACCAGGCGGCATGCCCGACGCCGTCTGGAATCGAAGTCAGCTGGGCCGGCGGCCCGCCGACCTCGAGATCGAGCACGAAGAGCTGATCTGCGGCCCCGACCTTGCTGATGAAGGCCAGCTTCCGGCCGTCCGGGGACCATTCCGGCGAGTGGTCGCGTTGCACACCTCCCGTCGCCTCGACCGGCTCCTGATCGAGCACCCGGCGAACGACGATCCGGCTGCGGTTCTGCCTCGCGGCGGCATCCGCCCACGCCACTTGATATGCGACTCGCTCGCCATCGCGGCTCAGGCGCACATGGTCGATCCAGCGGAAGCGATAAAGATCCTCTGGCGTCAGCGGGGCAGCCATTGAGTGTGTCCCGAGGATGCTACCAGCAGGACGAAATCCCGACATTCAACCAGTTACTTATCCATGTAAAGAAAAAGACATGATCGCCTGGTACAACGTCACGCAGTGAAACGCAAAACGGCTGTGAGCGGATTCGCATGGGGCTGCATCGCGGGCCTCGCGCTGGTTGCGCTCATGTATCTCTCGACCCTGCTTTTCGGCCTGCGCCCGCTCACTCAGCAGTTGAACGAACCGCTTCTAGGGCTGATGCCAGGTCCGCTCTTCGGGTTCTTGATCGACAACCTGCAGCACGCCGGCAAGGTCGTCGAAGAGTTCGGCCTGGTCGTGGCGATGGTGCTGGGGCTGGGAGTGCTTGGCGCAGCCTCGGCGCTCGCGTCTCTCCGCTGGCGCACGCAGTACCTGCCCTTCGCCTTTGCGGCCTTTGGGTGGCTGGTCGTGGCGGTCGTGCTGCTTCCGTTCGCCGGCGCGGGCTTGCTCGGCCTGAACACCGGCCCAGCCACTCCCGTGATCTGGGCCGCGCTTTTCGCCGTCTACGCGGTGATCCTTCAGCTTGGAGGCGCGCCGCCCGCAGCCGTCGACCTCGAGCGCCGCCGCGTCTTGAGCAGGGTGCCTTTGACGATCGGCGCCTTGAGCCTCGGTGTGCTGGCCTGGCGCTTGCTGCCGGACTGGTACCAGGCGATCGTCCGGCCACCTGAATCCGGCCTCACCGGTGCGTCGCCGGCGATCACGCCGGTGTCGAACTTCTACGTCGTCTCGAAGAACTACGTCGATCCGGTCGTGGACGGTCAGTCGTGGCGGCTGCACGTGGGCGGACTGGCGGACAAACCGGTGGCGCTCTCTCTCAGCGAGCTGCAAGGCCTGCCGGCAATCACCGAGTACGTGACGCTCGAGTGCATCAGCAACGATGTCGGAGGCGAACTGATGAGCACCGGCGCTTTCACCGGGGTTTCCTTGCGTGACCTGATCGCGATGGTGGCGCCCCAGTCGGGGGCGAGCTGGGTTTCGTTCAAGGCGCGCGACGGATACACCGAGAGCCTTTCCCTGAGCTACGTGCAGTCGGCTCCGGAGATCCTCGTCGCCTACGCGCTCGATGGAGCGGCTCTGCCCAACGCCCACGGGTATCCCGCCCGGATTTTGATCCCCGGCCATTACGGCATGAAGGGCCCGAAATGGCTCGACAGCATCGACCTGGTCAGCCACGAGACCGGTGGATTCTGGGAGCAGCAAGGATGGGACCGCAACGCCTTGGTCAAAACCACGTCCCGAATCGACATGCCACGAGACGGCGACATCTTCAAGCTCGGGGATGTCGGATTGGCCGGGGTCGCATATGCCGGCGCGCGCGGCATCAACAAGGTCGAGGTGTCGACCGACGGGGGAGCGACGTGGAACGCTGCGCCTTTTGATCCACCGCTATCGCCGCTCACCTGGGTTTTGTGGCGGATGACCTGGACGCCGGCGTCGGAGGGGGCTTATCGCCTGGTCGTTCGCGCGATCGACGGAACCGGCAAGGTCCAGGACTCGCAGGGGGCTTCGAGCTATCCGAGCGGAGCGGCGGGCTACCACTCCGTCCATGTCAACGTCGCGAAGTAATCAACCATCCGGATCGTCGCGACGATCCGAGGTTTTCGCGAGCGAGACGGCGGCTTAGTCGCGACGATCCGGGATTTTTCGCTACTTCATCGCCCACAGGGCTTTGAACGTGTCCCAGCCCATCTTGAACGCGCCTTCTTTGCGGATCATCCGGAGGATATTGCGCTGCTTGTCCCATTTGGAGGTGCCGTCGACGCGGAAGAATTCGTCCAGCGCTCGATCCGCAACCTGAGGGTATTTGCTGAGCATCTGCGGGTTGTGCTCCAGCAGCGGGACCGCTTTGTCGTACTTCTTCATGTCGGCCATGATCCACGAGTGGTCGAGCTTGCCTTTGTACTCCGCCAAACGTTGCTCGGAGAAATCGCCGACCTCTTTGCAGTGCACCACTGTCTCGCCGGCGAGACGGCCTGATTCCATGGCGAGATTTGAGCCTTCGCGGTGCACAGGATTCGACAGCATCGCGGCGTCACCGCAGACCAGATAACCCGCCCCATACACCTTCGGAATGCCGCGGTAACCGCCTTCTGGAATCAAGTGCGCGAGGTATTCGACCGTCTCGGCGCCCCTCAGCAGCGGTTTGATCGCCGGATGCCTTTTGAAGTGCTCCATGAGGTCGTTCGGCGTGCGCAGCGTCTCGTTGAATTCGCTCAGCAGCGCTCCCCCGCCAACGGACAGCGTGTCGCGATTCGTGTAGATGAACATGAATCCCGACATCCCCATCGTCGAGTCACCAAAGCACTCGATGGTGCACCCCTCGCCCGACTCGCAGTTGAATCGCTCTTCGATGAGGCCGGGGTCGAGCTGCATGATCTCTTTGACGGCCATCGCGACCTCATTGGCGCGGAGCTTGCGGCGGAGCGGCCGGCCGCGGATCACGGTCTTCTCGAGGAGGCTCTCTCCAAGACCGATGCCCTCGCAGACCACCGTGACTTCCGCATACAGGTCGTCGCCTCGACCGGTGCCGACGCCGACGACGCGTCCGTCTTTTGTGATCAGGCGGTCAACCACAGTTTCCGGCACGACCATCGCGCCTGTTTTCTCGGCCTGATCGGCAAACCACGGATCGAATCGCGCGCGCAGCACCGAGTAGGAATGCGGGTGCGAGCGGTTGCGCAGGTTCTTGTAGTCGATTCCGATGGCGGCTTCGGGCGTCATCATCCAGCGCCGCTCTTCGATGATCGGACGCTCCAGCGGCGCCTGCTTCCATTCCTCGCCTACGATCTCCTCGAGGTAGTGGTTGTAAAGGATGCCCCCCATGACGTTTTTCGAGCCGGGCTTCGCGCCACGCTCGAGCAGTGCCACCTGTAGTCCGGCCTTGGCCATCGTGATCGCCGCCGCCGATCCCGCCGGGCCGGCTCCCACGACGACCGCGTCGAACTTCTCCGAATCAGCCACTCCTGCAAATTGAAACTGATTGGGCTGACCGGCGGCGCGGGGTCGGGTAAGTCGACCGTATCGGGCATGTTCCGGCAGTTCGGCGCAGCCATCGTCGACGCCGACGAAGCCACTCACGAGGTGTATGCGCCGGGTACGCGTGGTTTCGACGAAGTGGTCGCGCGTTTTGGCCGCGACTACGTCCGTGACGACCAGATCGATCGCGAGCGATTGGGAGAGTTGGTCTTCCGCGATGCATCCGCGCGACAGGCGCTCAACGCGATCGTTCATCCCCTGGTGCGGGAGTGGATGGCGGAACGAACAGCAGAAGCAGCCGATGAAGGCGCACGAGTTGTGATCCAAGACGTGGCGCTGCTCTTCGAGAACCGACTCCAGTCTCTGTATGAGGGCGTGGTGGTCGTGTATGTGCCCGCCGCGATGCAGGTGGCGCGTCTGGTCGACAGCCGCGGGCTGACCTCAGAGCGCGCGAACGCGCTGCTTGCGTCGCAAATGCCGATCGACGAGAAACGGGCCCTCGCAAACTACGTCATCGACAACACGGGCTCACGCGAGGAAACCCGCGAACAGGTGGAGAAGGTCTGGCGGGAGCTGGCGCCTAGCTGAGCTTTTCGATGCCGAGCTCTCGCAGCACTTCGGCCGTGTGCTCACCGAGGCGAGGTGCTCGACGGCCGGATCGTTCGAGGGACTTTCGAAAGGCGATCTGCG